>JANWYZ010000006.1 GCA_025054895.1 bacterium
GACAACATGGGCAGGTCGCGCTCCGTCGCGACCATGCAATCCTAACGACTCGGCAGAGGGACCTTGCCATCCAGCGTGTTCAAATGGAGGGCGAACCTCCTGGTGAGCCGAAAGGGCAACCGTACGCAGCGAGAACAGGAAGACACCGCGCCCGTGTAGAATTGTTTTTCCAGATGATGAAGCGTAAAACCATGCCTTGAGAGAAGAGGAGTATGCCCTACCCTGTTTTCGACCGCAGTCGATTGAATCTACTGCCGCTTTCCGAGCGCGTGCACGACCTGTCGCTGGATTCGTTCTACGGGCTGGACGACCCTGTTCCGCCTTACGACGCGCCCGGTTTCGACACGCTCGCGCAACGGATAGCCACTGCCCATCGCAACGGCAGACCCGTCATCCTGATGATGGGGGCGCACGTCATTCGGGCTGGCGTCAGCCGCTTTATAATCGATATGATGAGGCGCGGCATCCTCACCCATATTGCCATGAACGGCGCAGGTCCCATTCACGATTTTGAACTTGCCCTCATTGGCAAGACCACCGAGAGCGTCGCGCGCTACATCCGTCTGGGGCAGTTTGGCTTGTGGCAGGAGACAGGTAGGCTGAACGAGGCAGCAAAGCAGGCGTATGCAGAGGGCGTCGGCTTCGGCGAAGCGATTGGGCGCATGATCGCTGAGGGCGATTTTCCACACAAGGACATCAGCGTGATGGCGGCGGGCTACCGTCTGCGCGTGCCGATTACCGTGCACATCGGCATCGGCTACGACATCATCCACGAGCATCCCAACTGCGATGGGGCGGCGCTGGGCGCGGCGTCGTACACCGATTTCCTCATCTTCGCACAGACCGTCTCGCAACTGGAGGGAGGCGTGATGATGGCGTTCGGCTCGGCGGTGATGGCGCCTGAGGTGTACCTGAAAGCCCTGTCGATGGCACGCAATGTGGCGCATCAGGAGGGGCGCGAAATCAAACATTTCACTACTGCTGTGTTCGACCTGATTCCTCTGGAAGGAGACCTGAGCAAGGAGGCGCCCAAGACCGACCCGCGATACTACTACCGCCCATGGAAAACCATCCTGGTGCGCACGGTCGCCGACGGTGGCGAGAGCTTCTACTTCAGCGGAGACCACCGCGTGACTTTCCCAAATCTTTACCATCGCATCCTTCGCCATCTAGAGGAGAAGATATGACCGAAGAACGACTGCGACAGATACTTGATCGCTTCCCCGACCAAAGGGTGCTGGTTGTCGGCGATTTTTTTCTGGACCATTATCTGCTTATCGACCGTGCTATCAGCGAAACATCGCTGGAAACAGGGTTGGAAGCATATCAAGTGGTGGAAGTACGCAACAGCCCCGGCGCAGGCGGCACGGTCGCCAATAACCTGCGTGCGCTGCAAATCCAGACTTATGCGATTACCGTCATCGGGCAGGACGGGCTGGGTTACGACCTTCTACATGAACTGCGGGTGCGCGGGGTGAGCGTGGACGGCGTGCTGCAACACCCTAAACGGTTTACCCCGACCTATACCAAACCCATGGTACGCGAGCTGGACGGGCGCATCCACGAAGTCAACAGACTGGATATCAAGAACCGCCAGGTATTAGAGCCCGAATGGGAAGAGCGGGTAATTGCTCTACTGCGCGACTTCGTGCCGGAAATGGACGGTGTTATCGTGGCAGACCAGGTAGAGGAGCGCAATTGCGGGGTGGTCACCGACCGCGTGCGCGAGGAGATTTGCCAGCTGGCGCAGTCGTATCCGCAGAAGGTGTTCCTGGCTGATTCGCGCGCTCGCATCGGCGAGTACTACAACCTGTTCGTGAAGCCCAACCAGCGTGAGGCAATACGTGTCTTTCAGCCTGAGTGGGAAGGAACCTGCACGCTTCAAGAAGCCCGCGAGGTCGGTGTCAGACTCTCGAAGCGTACGGGCAAGCCTGTGTTCCTTACCATTGGCGAGCAGGGAGTTCTGGTAGTAGATGACGAGCGCGTCAACCATGTACCCGCTGTACCGGTGACAGGCGAAATAGATATTGTCGGCGCAGGCGACAGTACCTCTGCTGGCACAGTGAGCGCGTTGTGCAGCGGGGCGAATCTGGTGGAGGCTGCTCAGGTAGGGCAACTGGTTGCCTCTATCACGATACAGCAGATTGGCACAACAGGTACCGCCACCCGTGAACAGGTGCTGAGGCGGCTGGGAGAAGCGAAAGGATGGGGCTGGACGGTTTGATGCCCCTATCCCGCCCGGAACCTTTCCAGGCACACCGTCATCAGGTTAATCACCGCCAGGGGGATACCTACTCCCCATCCCACGCGCAACGCCCAGCGCCACGTCATGCGTGCTGTCACGCTGTCCAGCAGTATCACAATGAAGTAACTGGATAGAGCCAATACCGCACCACCCCACAGGTTATTCGTCCACAACAGGGCTGTCATTCCCAGCAATAACACCAGCTCGTACCAGTGAGTCAACTCGATAACCCCCAAATACGGGCCCGAGAACTCGGTAAGGATACCACGTACTATCTCCTGGTGCGCGTGGTGCGAAGCGGAAATGTCAAACGGCGATTTGTTCATCTTCATTGCCAGCACCAGTATCTGCGTCAGAGCGAACAGAGGCAAGGTCAGCAGCAGTGGTTGTTCCATCTTGAAGATGTCCCGTACCATGAAACTTCCTGTCGCCAGATAGACCCCCACGACGAACAGGGCAAGCAGGGGTTCATAACTGAGCAGAAGCAGCAGCTCGCGATACGCGCCCAGCTGACTGTACGGCGAGCGCACACTGAACGCTCCTAATATCAGCGATACGCTACCCAACGCCAGTACAAACAGCAGCACCAGCAGGTCCTGCCCTAACATCAGCATAACTACACTCAATACCACCGAGGTAAGGTAGAGGTAAACGCTTACCAGCTGCATCTTGGTAGAAACGATTGTGCTTTTAGAGAAGAGTTTCACCAGATCATAGAAGGGCTGCGTAATGGGGGGACCGACTCTGCCTTGCATCCGCGCGCTGATTTTGCGGTCCAGCCCTATCAACAAACCTCCGACGACGGGCGAAAGCAAAATCACCCCTACAACCCACAGTGGTGTCAACCATCCACTCAAAGCGCAGCTACCCCGAACATCACCAGAAGTAACGCCACCGCCACTGCGTTCATCCAGCGGTTATGGCGCGATTCGCCGAACAGGTAATCGAAATAGTGCCCCCCGATAACCACCTCTTCCAACTCGTCGCGTGCAGCCCGAAAGCGCACATCAGGCACCTCCTCCACCTGCTCCCCACACAGATACGGTGGAGCCACATCCTCGCGACGCACCCTTATAAATACCAGAGGCAGCACTACCGCCAATACTAACACAATGAACAATAACAGCACAGGAAACCATCCGGTCTCAGTAGCTACAGGCATGTCGGACGCAAAACCAGCACTACCGTAGTACTGTGTCACAGCAGGTACAACCAGGCGGTTTAACACTTCCGCAACCATCAGGCTGAACACAACTGCACCCATTGCGAGGAACAGCAACGTGCTTAGATACAGAGGATGCAACCGTTCCATGCGCACCACAGGGCTACCGGGCGAGATGCTGAGCAGCTTTCCTACCCATTTGGTCCAGAACATGACTGTGAAAGTGCTCCCGATAACGAACATCACCGTAGCCACAGGCAGCTTAACCGAAGACTCGATCGCTGCCCACTTTGCAATAAGCACCCCAAAGGGCGGAAGCAACATCGACACGATGCCAATAACGGTCACCAGCGCGGTGAACGGCATTCGGGCAAACAGCCCCTCCATCCTCTCGATGTTGCGGCTATGGACACCGCCTTCTATCACTCCGACCGCCATAAACAACAACGCCTTCGAGATAGCATGGAACAGGATGAGCATCACCGCCGCTGACAGAGCCATCGGCGTGTTTAACCCTGCACAGGCGATAATCAGACCGAGGTTGGAAATCGTGGAGTACGCCAGTACCCGCTTGGCGTTTTGTTGGCTGATAGCCAGCATCGCCGCCGCCACAAAAGTGAAACCACCAATGAGAGCCAGTACGTAACTGAGGTATGTGTCGCGAAACGCTGGCGCGAAACGCACCACCAGATACACCCCCGCCTTCACCATCGTACTGGAGTGCAACAGCGCCGAGACAGGCGTGGGCGCCACCATCGCTCCCAGCAACCACCCATGAAATGGCATCTGCGCAGATTTGGTCAACCCCGCCAGGCACAGGAAAGCGAGCGGTAAAGAGGCTGCTGCGAGGTTTGCCCGCCCCTCTACGATGTCGTGGACGCTCAACGTGTGCGCCTGCTGATAGACGAGCACCATCGCCAGCGCGAGCCCTGCGCCGCCGAGCAAGTTCATCCAGAGGGCGCGATACGCGCTATCCCAGCACTCCTCCGTGCCGTCGTACGCAATCAGCAAGAAACAGCAGAACGTTGTCACTTCCCAGAAGAAAAACAGCCAGTACAGGCTGTTCGCCAGCAGTAAACCGTTCATCGCGCTGAGAAACAACAGGAGCAACAGGAAGAAACGGGGTTGTTGGTTCGAGGCGGAAGACAGGTGGAGATCGTGTTCCGTCATATACGGAACGCTGTATACAACTACCACCGACCCCACCAGACCCACCACCAGTAACATGGCGATGGTTAACCAGTCCGCTACAAAAAGCGGTTGGACATCCACCTGCGCCTTCAAACCGAATTTGAGATAAGCGAGCATAAGCGCCTGCAGTAGCACGAGCGCTATAATCAGCGGGCTTTTGCGCTTCCAACCCATGACGGCGAAAAACGCTAACAGTCCGATGTCGGCGAGCGTAACCAGCGTATGCCAGATACCCGAACGTGGGCTGTACTCGAGTGCGCCCGTCGCGAAGGCTACTATGGTGGCGCCGACCAGCGCGAGAGAGGTGAGCAGGATAAATCCATTGCGCAGGCGAGAGGAAGGCACAACGTAGCACAGCACCCCCGCGAAAGCAGGCAAGAGGAGAAGGCTACCGGCTAACCAGCTCACCAGTTGCATAGAATCCCTCAATTATTGTGAATCGCTACCCTCTCGCATTATATCACAACTTCACTGATATCACCGCTTCAGAGGCTGTCACGCCTGCTGGCGCGTTGAAAGGTGGCGCAAAATCAACCGTTTGCTGGGCTACGATCGCACCATTAGCGTTGCCGGGTAGTTCGAACCAGCCAGAGGCATGGTGCGGATAGTGACGGTGCGCTTCTGTCCGGGCTGCAAGCGGATTCGGGCAATGGAAAACTCTCGGGGTGGCAGCGCGCGTTGCACTCCATGCACCTCGCCGCCGATAGCGAACACGCCTCCCGCCTCGCCACCGCTGGGTTCAAAAGCGAGTTCCACATCGCGGATGCTATCAGTAGGGTTTACCAGCTCTATGCGTACCTCGTAGATAACGCCGTAGTTGCCCGCCAGGTTGCGCTGCTCCTTGTGGTTGCGCACAGCCTGCTCGCCAATACGGATGAATTGCCAGCGCTGCCCGACCACGTAGGTGGCGGTAAGCACCTTGTAGCTGGTGGGGTAGATGTGGTCGGTGTCAGCTACCTGTTGTCTCTCTTGTGGAGTGAGCGGACGCGGCGGCATGAAACCCCATACCATTGTAGTCCCCAGAAGCTGCAGGGGCTGATTCTGATATACCTGCATTGCCACTTTCAGGATGCAAGGAGCGGAGGGCTGCACGCCTTCCGCCGGCACCAAACGCACCTGCAGTACACCGCTCGCTGTGTCCAGAGGGCGTATCCGCTGCGCCAGCAGCACCGCTTTGCTCTGCGGGGGGATTGTAATTGTATGCCCCAGATTGTTTATCAGGGCGCGCAGGAAAAGCTCACCCGCCACATATCCCACGCGCACGGTGTCTCTAAACGGGCTGCTTGCTGCGCCGGTGATGTGCGCGACACGGGGGGTATCCGCGGGGTTAAGCAGCTCAATCTGTAGCAGCCCGTCCTGCACCATACCGTTCATGTGGTGATAAAGCAGCCGCGCCCCCTGCGCTTCGCTGAGCTCGCCAGTGAACAGGGTCTGCGCTTTCTGCACCCGCTCAGGATCGTTGCTGACCATCAGCAACACCGGTTCGCTGAACGCTATCGCGCGGTTGACTACCGTCAGCTTCACCTCTTGCTCGCGGGTGATGTAGCCGGAACCGGAGGCGCGCACCTGCGCATTCGCTGCAGCAGACTGTCCAACGCCGGGTACGCTGCTCAGGCGAATGGGAGAAACGATGCGTATCTGGGCGCCGGGTTCCAGTTGCGCAGAACGTACAACCGCCGACTCCACCGCCTGTCGCACAAAGCTTGCTGGCAGGTCGATGCCTGTCACGACAACAGGCTCCACTGCTCTCACTTCACCTGCGTACTTGCGCACGGTTACCAGTAGCGGAACCGAAAGCTCGCCCACGGAGACCAGCACCCGCTCACGCCCTACTGCACGCGCGGTGATGCGTACGGTGCGCCCATCGCCGATGACCGCGGGGTCGGTTACTCCGTCATCCGGCGCCCCGGTGGGGACGACAACCGCCGTGCCTTCTACCCAACCGTTCACTCGCACAGTGCGCGACTCCCCCAGAGGCACCAGCAATTCACTTGTGCTCAAGCTCAAGGGGGGGATAGCAAGACAATGTCGCAGTGAAGCTGCCCATGTTTGCGCCAGACGAAGCGTGGTGGTTCCCGCCGCGCGGGCGTCGGCGCGCGTAGCATAGAGCAGCACGCCACCACCGATAGTTACCACAGCTCGACGTCTCTCTTTCTTCACCGCCACATGTCGCGTACCCAGACCACGAGCCACCGCCGCCTGAAGGCGTTCACCGGCGATCTGTGCTCGTCGCTCAGGCGCAAGGTCGCCGTTAGCAGCGCGCACCTGAATGGCTATAGCGCGATTGACGACGAGCGTACTCCCTTTTACCTCTACCCGCGGTAACAGCTGGGCGTATGCAGAGCGCGCAGCTGCCACTATGCATAACAGAGCGACTATAAAGGCGCGAATATTTCCCTCTGTCATCACCATCTCCTCAATCGTGCTATCCTGTATGATGATTTTCGGCAATCAGGCGCAGAATCTCGTCACGCTGAGGCGGAACTACCCCCACGTGGCGCACCACACTCCCCGCAGCGGCGTTCGCCAGACGAGCAGCGGTGTCCCAATCCACGCCTGTGGCGAGCGCACACGTCAGCAAGGCGATGACTGTATCGCCTGCCCCGGCGGTATCATACACCTCCACCGGCATCGCCGGCACGTGCAGGGAGGGGAAGTCTTCTGTAGAGAGAAGTATACCCTGAGCTCCCAGTGTAATTGCCAGCGCTTGTATGTCCAGCATCTGACGCCACAGCTGCGCCAGTGGGGCAATTTGGGGCAGCGCGTGTAACTCGGTGTCGCTGCCCAGACTGTTCGCGAAGGCCTGAGCTTCATGCAGGTTGATCGAAGCCAACCTCGCCCCGCTTAGATGACGCAGCAGAGGGGGTTTGGGGTTTGCTGTGACAGATATACCCGAAGAGGTACACCGCTCTATCACCGCACGCACCAGTGAAGGGGTTAACACCCCTTTCTGATAATCTGAAAGCACCACTGCACTGGTACGTGGTAAAACAGCCTCCAGACGCCGCAGCAGCTCTCGTTGCACGCTTTCACAAAGGGGATGACGCTGTTCGCGGTCCAGACGCACTACCTGCTGGCTATGGGCAATGACCCGTGTTTTGCTGGTGGTGATACGAGAATCGTCGACGACAATACCGGTCACTTCCGCGCCACTCTCGGCGAGATGAGCAGTAAGAATACGTCCCCTCTCATCATCGCCCACTACACCAAACACGCTCACCTGCGCTCCCAGCGCAAGCAGGTTATTCACCACATTGGCGGCTCCGCCCGGCACATAGCTCTCTTCCGTCCACTCTACAACGGGCACTGGAGCCTCCGGCGAAATACGACGCACGATGCCGAACAGGTATTCGTCCAGCATCAGGTCGCCTATCACCACCAGACGCAAATCGGCAAAACGCTGAAGTATCTGCTCGTACCGCTCGGCGGACACCATCCTCTCCTGTTACAACAACCTGCGTTTCTGCCATATTCGCGCCGATGGGCTGGAATCCCTGCTCGGTCACGCCGGGGCGCGACCAGATGGTCAGAGGCTCTTACCCTCTACGCCGCCAGCATGTTCTATTCCCTGCCAGACCGCCGGCTCCAGCGGTCTACCGCCACCACGAGAATCAGCAGCAGCCCCACCATCATGTCCTGCGCTTCAGCGGGCACACGCGCCAGAGTTAACCCACTACGCAGGAAACCCACCATTAACAACGCAATCAGCGTGCCCAGCACGCCTCCCTCGCCTCCGGAAACTGCGGTACCTCCCAGCACAACCGCAGTGATAGCGGTTAGTTCGAATCCCAACCCCGCGTCGGGTTTGGCAACCGACACATGCGCCGCATACACCACCGCCGCCAGCGCGCTCATGAAACCCGATAACACGTACACCTGAATCTTTACGCGGTTCACCGGCACGCCAGAAAGCCTTGTTGCTGCCTCGTTCGCGCCGATACTGAGAAGCGCCCGTCCCCATGCAGTGCGCGTTAACGCCAGATGGAAAAGCAGCGCCGCCGCTGCCAGTATCCACACCTGCACAGGAACGCCTCCCACGTACCCCTGTCCAAGCCACAGGAATCCCTCCGGAAAGTTGCGGATAGAACGCGCCTGACTCATCCCCAGCGCGATGCCGCGGAAGCCAGCCATCGTCGCCAGTGTGACAATAAGCGGCGGAATACCGACGACGGTGACAAGCGCACCGTTGAAACCGCCCATCAACGCGCCTGCGAATAACGCCAGTGGAACCGCCACCGACAAGGGCAGCCGTGCATCTTCCCACAACATGCCCATCGTGATGACACTGAGTCCCACAATGGAGCCGACTGAGAGGTCTATGCCCGCAGTGATGATTACCAGCGTCATAGCAAGGGCGATTAGACCGATCTCGGCAGACTGACGTACCACTTCTATCAGGTTATCGGGCGTGAGAAATAACGGAGATAGAGCCTGCATTACCACCATTTCCACGAGAAGCAGCACAACCAGCACCGCCTCGCGGCGTACGGCGAGCCTTTTCACCGCCCCGCCCTCCGCGTACGCAAGGCGTCCGCCACCACTGCCAGCAGCACCAGTGCGCCCTGCACGCTGGGCGCCCAGTATTCCGAGACGCGGCGAAAAATCAAGCCAGTACTAATGACCTGTAGCAACAGCCCACCGATGGCGCTACCCCACACTGTGCCCTGCCCGCCGAAGATGTTCACTCCACCTACCACCACCGCGCTGATGGTGAGCAATTCAAAGCCTGCTCCAGCGTTGCTCTGAATCACGCTAAAGCGAGAGGCATACACCAGGGCGGACAATCCCAGCAATGCGCCATGCATCACAAACACCAGCCACAGTACGCGCCCGACAGGAATGCCCATACGCGCTGCAGCAAGTGGATTGCCGCCTACCGCGTACACGTGGCGCCCCAGGGGCGTGCGAGACAGCAGCAGGGCGGTCGCCAGCACGACGCTTGTTGCAACCAGCACCGGTACGGGAACACCGGCAACTTCGCCTCGACCAACAGCCGAAAAGGAAGCGGGTAGATTGCCAATCCACTCGCCGCGCGTCCACCAGATGACGCCCCCGCGCAACACACTCATCATACCCAGTGTGACGATAATAGCCGGAATACGCGCTGCCGCTACCAGCCAGCCGTTCACCGCACCGATTAGCGCGCCCGTCAGTATGGGCAGCAGGACCACGAAAGGTAGAGCAGCTCCTGATTTGGCGGTCAATCCGGCGACCACTGCGCACACAGCCAGCGCGGAACCGGCGGAGATATCGATCATGCCTGCGACGATGACCATCGTCATCCCACAAGCCGCGATGATGAGCGGTGCAGCGTTGATGAGGATGTCGCGCAGGTTCTCGACGCGCAAGAAGCCGGGCGTGGCGCCAAAATAGCCGAGTAACAGAACCAGAAACACCCCTACACTCATCTCGCGTCCATACTGACGCCACAGCGCGAAGCGAGTGGATGAATTATCCCTAGAAGTCATACTGATCGATGTTTTGGATGGTGAACTTCATGGGCGGTCCAAGCAGCACCTGGTCCCCCTCCACTTTCACCTTGCCCAGTCTTCCAGCCTCGAACTCGGTAGCTCCTGGCTTCAGCGTGCCCTCGGCAACCGCTTTCGCTACATACACGGTAAGATACCCCAGGTCGACAGGGTTCCAGAGAATGACCGTCTTCACCGTACCGTCCTTGACAAACTCCCTCATGCTCTTAGGTGTGGACAGTCCCACCACTGCCACCTGACCGCGTTTGCCTGCTTGCCTCACCGCATCGGCGGCGCCCGGAAACGCTACTGAGGAGATGCCGAACACGCCCTTCACATCGGGATAGGTTTTGAGAATATCCTGCGTCATGCTGAAGGCGCGCCCCTGATCCTCCTCCGGATACTGGATGGTAATGATTTGCATCTTCGGGTATTTCTCCGCCATGTAGCGCTTCATCACCGCAATCCAGGCGTTCTGATTGGGCGCAGTCGGAGAGGAGCTGACTATAGCCACTTTTGCCTCCTCGCCTGCTTGCGCCGCCATTTCGTCCACCAGCGCGCGCCCAATGTCTTCAAAGGTTGCCTGATTCACGAAAAACTCTCGCCCCGACTTTTCAGCGTTGGCGTCGGCGTCGTAGGTAATGACATGAACTCCTTTGTCACGAGCACGTTTCAGGGCAGGAGAGATGGCATCGGGGTCGTTGCACGCCACGGCGATCACGTTCACCTTCTGCAGCGTCCAGCTCTCGATGAAGGGAATCTGCTGGTCTACCTTACCTTCGGTAGGACCGTCGTAGGTCAGGTCGATATTGCCCAGCTCCTGCGCGGCCTCTCTTGCGCCGCGTTCCACTGCGTTGAAGTAGTCGATACCTTTCAACTTGGGCATTACGGCAATAACCAGCTTGGTACCTGCTCCTGTAGCGCCTGTACCTGTTGAGGGCGCTTGCCTCTTGCCACAGGCAGACATCAAACAGAACAAAGCTATGGCTGCCAGAGCGACACGAAATGCGGTCTGCACTGGTGCTCCCTCCTGCTCATTTTGATAAATGCTTTCGTGAGGCATCGGAGAAATCCTGCAACGTACCGTGTGTTGTCCGCTCGGCGATGGTTGGCACCTTGCCTGCAGCATTTCATCGTGATACAATACCCTCGCTTGATTTCAGGATTGTCCTGAGGCAACGTTGCCTTAACATCACTCTGCCGGAGTGAAGGGTATCACTATTTGGCAACAGGAGATGCTTCGCCACCGGCTCAGCATGACAAGCAGATCTGGAGGGTCGCGCTCCGTCGCGACCTGAGGATGTTCTGATGTAGCATGGGCGTCTCGCCCATGAGCCGCGCGCAAGATGCGCGTGCTACTGGAGGGTTGCGCTCCGTCGCGTCCAACCCAATCCGACGGCTCGGCAGGAGCCTCGCCCTCCAGTTCGTTTGTCATTCTGGCGGAGCGGAGAATCTCGTTTGCAGCGATCTCGAGAGGTACCCAGCGTGACAAAGAAGGTCTGATAGAAAGCCTGCACCACTCGCTAAAAATGTAAACGCTTCGTCATACAGCACCAGTATTGCAAAATGGAGGCGGTCGATGAACGAAAAAGAAGCACGTGAGATTTGTGAGAAAGCCATTGCTTTCAGCAAGGCAGAGCATGTTCAGGTAAATCTCTACGCAACGAGGGAAGCCTCTACCCGCTATGCCAATAACGAGATTACCCAGAACGTTGCCAAAAGCCAGATAACCCTGCGCTTAACCTGCGCCTATGGAAATAAGGTGGGACGTTGTAGTACCAACCAGCTGGACGCTGACTCAATTCGGGCGGCAGTAGAGCGCGCCGAGCAGCTAGCGCGGGTAGCAGAACCCGACACCGAGTTTCTTCCTCCACCAGAACCGGCGGCGTACCGCCTGATACAGGCTTACGCTGATAGCACCGCCCATGCTGCCCCCGACGACCGTGCACGAGTAGTACGGCAGGTCATCGAGCACGCAAAATCGCGTACATTGAAGACAGCAGGAAGCTTCGCCACGAACCTTAACGCGGTAGCGGTTGCAAACAACAAGGGACTATTCGGCTTCCACACCTCCACACTGGCATCTCTGGTATGCACCATGATGGCGGAAGATGGCAGCGGCTGGACAGAACAGACCCATGAGGACATCAATGCCATTTCTCCTGAAGCGGTTGCACAGCGAGCTGCTGACAAAGCAGAGGCGGCGCGCCACCCTCTGGAGATTGCACCGGGCGACTATACGGTGCTGCTGGAACCCGCTGCGATAGCCGAACTGCTCGCATATATGGCGTGGAGTATGGACGCCAAAGCCGCCGACGAGGGGCGTTCCGCTTTCACGGGTAAGGAGGGAAGCGCCATCGGTAACAAGCTGGTCACGTTGCAGTCGCTGCCCGCACATCCGCAGTGCCCCGCGCAACCGTTTTTTGACGATGGAATGCCCACGCCGGACGTGACGTGGATAGAACAAGGTGTTTTGAAAACGCTCGTGTACAGCCGATTCTGGGCACAGAAACAGGGAAAACCCTTTACCGGCTCTCCATCCAACCTCATTCTGCAGGGTGGTCCCCTCTCGCTCGATGAACTGGTAGCGCAGGTAGAGAATGGCTTACTCATTACCCGCTTCTGGTACATCCGCTTTGTGGACCCCATGCAGTTGCTGCTGACCGGCATGACACGCGACGGAGTGTATCGCATTCAAGGAGGGCAGGTCACGCACGCGGTAAAAAACCTGCGCTTCAATGAGAGCCCGTTAGTGGCGCTTCAGAACATCCGCTTGCTCGGTGAGGCTCAGCGAGTTGGGGACGGTTTACTTGCTCCCCCGGTAGTGGTGGACGGTTTCACCTTTAGCAGCACAACCACCTTCTGAGAGCGGGCACAGAAGGAGATATATCTTACGTAACGAAACATGTAACGCAACCGGAAACTGAGGAGGAACCATGAGAAGATTCTGGCTCAACGGCGCCATAGCCGTATTGTTTGTACTGGTGGGGGGTAGCGGAGCGTGGTCACAGGCAAAGCCGCCAGCGCAGAAACCCGCCTCCCCGAGCAAACCCGCTGCGAAACCGGCTCCTGCAGCCAAAGCCGCTCAGCCTGCGTCGCAAAATGTGGTAGGGCGTGTGGGCGGCGCGGTCATCACGCGCGACGAGATGCTCAAAACGATGGAAGCGTGGTATGGCCCGCAGGTGGTGGAAGACCTGATTACCATGCGGCTTGTCGAGCAGGAGGCGAAAAAGTACGGTATCACCGCCAGCAAAGCGGAGATAGACCAGCGATACAACGAGGCGATAGAGGGGATGCGAGCGCGTGTGCCGCCCGGCGCGGACGTGTATGTAGAGCTGGCGAAGCAGGGCTGGACTCGGGCGCACATGGAGTCGGTGCTCAAGCGTGCGCTACTGCTGGAGAAGCTGGTGGCTCGCACAGTGCGAGATAGCGATTTCATTCATGCGCGCCACATCCTGATTCAGCCGCAAATGCCTGCCATCACTCCTGACCAGAACGTAAGCGCAGAAGAGCGGCAGAAGCTGTTCGCCGAGGCGCGAGCCAAAGCGGAAGAGGAAGCGAAGGCAAAAGCGCAAAAGGTATATGAAGAGATTAAGGCGGGCAAGGACTTTGCGGAAGCAGCAAAGGAGTACTCCGATGACCGCTCGAACAAGGACAAAGGCGGCGACCTGGGAGCCTTCGCGCGCGGCATGATGGTGCCGGAGTTCGAGCAGGCGGCGTTTGCGCTTAAGCCTGGCGAGATTAGCGAACCGGTCAAAACACCATACGGCTGGCATATCATCAAGGTAGAGAAATTGGGTAAAGACATCCCCGCTGTAGAGAAGGCAAGGCTAACTCAGGTCATTGTGCGTCAGCGTATGGCACAGTATTACCAGGACCTGTTAAGGAAAGCAAACGCACAGAACCTGCTGCTGCCCAAGCCGTCAGCGGAGGCGCAGCCGCCAGCTCCCAGAACAGGCGCGCCGATGGCACCGCCCCCGCCGCCAGCGCCGAATCAGTAACGTTCCTGAGCAACATATTCCGTGAGGAGGAGGAACAACCATGAGCAAGCGCACACTAAACGTGGCATTGATCGGCTACCAGTTCATGGGCAAAGCGCACAGCAACGCCTATCGGCAGGTTGCCCGCTTCTTCGACGACCTGGAAGTGGAACCGGTACTCAAGGTTATCTGCGGACGCAACGAGCAGAACGTGCAAAGAGCCGCCCAGAAGTACGGTTGGGAGGAATACGACACCTCGTGGGAGCGTGTTGTGGAGCGCAAGGACATCGACCTCGTGGACGTGTCGGTGCCGGGCAACATGCATGCACCGATTGCCATCGCCGCGGCGAACGCGGGCAAGATGGTGCTCTGCGAGAAGCCTTTGGCAAACACGCTGGCTGAGGCGCGACAGATGTACGAGGCGGTGCAGAAAAACGGGGTGCCCAACGCGCTGTGCCACAACTATCGGTTTGCTCCGGCAGTGCAGCTTGCCAAACAGCTTATCGACGAAGGACGCATCGGCAAGATTTACCACTTTCGGGGCACTTACCTGCAGGATTGGATCGTAGACCCCAACTTTCCACTGGTGTGGCGGCTGCAGAAAGAGGTAGCAGGTTCGGGCGCGCACGGCGACCTGAACGCGCACCTGATTGACATGGCGCGCTTCCTCGTGGGCGAAATTGCCGAAGTATCGGGCATGATGGAGACCTTTATTAAACAGCGACCGAAGCTGGCGGCGTCGGATGACCGTCTGGGCGGTGTCGCCAGTAGCGAGATGGGGGAAGTCACGGTCGATGATGCAGCGCTGTTCCTGGTACGCTTCGAGAACGGCGCTATTGGCAGCATCGAAGCAACCCGCTTCGCGCTGGGACGCAAGAACTACAACCGCTTCGAGATTAACGGCAGCAAGGGCAGCCTCGTGTTCAACATGGAGCGCATGAACGAACTGGAGGTCTACCTGCAGGACGATCCACCCCATATCCGTGGTTTCCGCGTTGTGCAGGCGAGCGACAGTATGCATCCCTTCATGAGCGCATGGTGGCCCGTCGGGCATATTATCGGCTACGAGCATACCTTCACCAATCTGGTCTATGCCATGCTGAAGGCGTTCGACAAGGGCGAAGAGTTCAAGCCGAACTTCGAAGACGGCGTGCGCAATCAGGCGGTACTCGAGGCGGTGGACGTCTCCAGTCAACAAAAGCGTTGGGTGAGCATTTCGGAGTTGTAATCTGCTGGGCGCCTACGAAGCACCCATCCGTCTTCTGGCATGCTCAGCGCAGGCGAAGGCTCTCTTCTGTGTCGGCAAGCCGAGATTCTTCGCTGCGCTCAGAATGACAAACAGTCGGAGGGCGAGGCTCCGTCCGAGCCGTCCGGTTTGCGTGGTCGCGACGGAGCGCGACCCTCCAGGGGTTGCCTACCCACATTTGGAGGGACGCACTCCGTTGCGTCCGCCATCATGGTCGCGACGGAGCGCGACCCTCCAATGCTGTTATGCTGAACATCGGCGAAGCATCTCAACCTGTATATGTTGTAAGGGCGCTTGCCAGGGCGCAGTTTTTATATTCACTGTTGCAAAATAAGGCTCCTGCCGAGCGGTCAGAGGAACGCGCCCTGTTGAGTCTACAAGGTTAAAAACCTGTTGTGACGGTCGGAAGCCCCATCTATCTTGCAGCAGGTGCAGCCGCATGTACGCAGGTTACACCTTCTGCCGAAGAGCGTTTTCCAGCAGGTCAAAGGCGTCTGAGAGGGCAGCAAGCGGCGAGCCGTTACCCATGAGCGACACCCGTACCCCCTCACCGGTGAATTGGTGCTGGCGATAGACCTGCACCAGCGCGCGCACCGCCTGCGGGGTAAGTCGGACGTGACCCTGGAAACGGATGTTCGCCCACTGCCTGTCCGCCTTCACTTCCGCGATACCGACGCGAGCCGCCTGCAAACGCAGACGCAAAAGCCACAGTGCGTTCTGCACTACTTCCGGTAACGGTCCAAAGCGGTCGCGCAGCTCTGCCTCTATCTCATCCACATCCTGCATCTTGCGCACCGCCGCCATCTTTTTGTAGAAGAAGATACGCTGCGACTCATCAGAGATGTAACCGGTCGGGATGTATACGTTCACAGGCAAGTCCACTGGCGGCAGGAAGAAGGTTTCTTCAGGCTGACCACGCAGCTCGCGGACGGCTTCCGCCAGCATCTCCGCGTACAGTTCGAAACCCACTGACACCATCGCGCCATGCTGTTCGGCGCCAAGCAAGTTGCCCGCGCCGCGGATCTCGAGGTCGCGCATCGCCAGCTTGAGCCCCGAGCCCAGCCCTGCGAACTCGCGCAGGGCGTTCAGGCGTTGCTGAGCGCGTTCGTCCAGTTTAGCGTCGTTGCGGTAGAAGAAGTAGGCGTACGCCTGCCGGTCGCTGCGTCCTACGCGCCCGCGCAACTGGTACAACTGCGCCAAGCCCAGCCGATGTGCTCGCTCCACAATTAGCGTATTGGCGTTGGGCACATCCAGCCCGTTCTCAATAATGGTGGTGCATACCAGCACGTCGAAATCGTGGTGGTAGAAGCCCAGCATGACCTCCTCCAGTTCGTCATCGGGCATTTGTCCATGCGCCACCCGAATGCGCGCGAACGGCACGAGCTCCTGTACATGCTGAGCGACATGGTAGATGCTCTGCACGCGATTATGCACGTAATACACCTGCCCACCACGTTCGAGCTCGCGCAGGATGGCTTCGCGCACCACGTCGTCATCGTATGGGCGCACGATGGTGCGGATGGGCAGCCTTCCAAACGGCGGGTCGTTAATCACGCTCATCGCCCTCAAGCCGCCCAGTGCAATGTGCAGAGTACGCGGGATGGGTGTGGCGGTAAGCGTCAGCACGTCCACCTGCGTGCGCAACCTTTTGAGTTGCTCCTTCTGCGCCACGCCGAAACGCTGCTCCTCGTCCACCACCAGCAGCCCTAAGTTGTGGAACCTCACGTCTTTAGAGAGCAGCCGATGTGTGCCAATCACCACGTCCACCGCACCTACGCGCAGTCCTTCCACCACCTCCCTCTGCTCCTTCGGGGAGCGGAAACGGTTGAGCAGCTCCACACGGATGGGATAGGCAGCGAAACGCTCGCGGAAGGTGTTGTAGTGCTGCGCGGCGAGCACCGTGGTGGGGCACATCACCGCCACCTGCTTGCCTTCCATCACCGCCTTGAAGGCGGCGCGGATCGCCACCTCCGTTTTGCCAAACCCTACATCGCCGCAGATCAGCCGGTCCATCGGCTTGCGGCTACCTTCCATATCACGCTTCACTTCCAGAATGGCGCGTCGCTGGTCGGGCGTCTCTTCGTAAGGAAACGCTGACTCCATCTCCTGTTGCCAGGGGGTATCGGGGCTGTACGGAGGACGCTCGGCGGCTTCGCGCGCGGCGTACAGGCGTATCAGCTCCTCCGCCATCTTGCGCGCCTTTGCCTTCGCACGCCTCTTGGTCATCGCCCACTCCGAGCCACCCAGCCGGTGTATTTCGGGCGTGTTCTCTTCTGAGCCGATGTACTTTTGCAAGCGGTCGATCTGGTCGGTGGGAACCAGCAACGTATCGGGCGGAGCGTACTGGACCAGCAGGTAATCGCGTCGCACGCCCAGCACCTCGCGCTGCACGATGCCCCGATAGATACCGATGCCGTGATGGATATGCACCACGTAGTCGCCCGGGCGCAGGTCGAGAATCGACGAAAGCGGGATACCTTCATGCACACGCCGCCGCAGGATGCGCACCCTGCTCGCGCCGAACAGCTCGGCGTCGGTCAACACCGCCAGCCTTGCCTTCTCCCAGAAGAAGCCGCTGGACAGGCGGGCGTGCGCTACTACCAGCGAGCCATGCCATCCGTCACGGGGCAATCCAGTAGGAAACAGGTCGTACTCCTCCAGAATCTCACTCACGCGGTGGGGTTGCTCGGTAGCGACAATTACCACACACTGGCTCTGTAGCCAGTTGCGCAGCGTGCCCATCAGCGCGGGCAGTTGTCCCCGGTACCCGGGCAGGGCACGGACGCTCAGCTCCTCTTCGCGAGCTTTGGGGAGCAGTTCACGCGGCGAAGGGATACTGCTGACCCCCACCCATTCTCGACCACTCAAGATATGTCCAATAACCGCAGTAAAGCCCTCTGGTTGGGGCACAGCAAACGGTACTCCTCGCCACAACTTTTCCAACGGAAGCATTTCACCCCGCTTCACCCGATGTAACAGCACATCCAGCGCATCTCGGCTGGACTGCGCGTAAACTGTTTGCTGATGCAGGGGTTCGTGCAGCACCAGCAGGCAATCGGGCGATAGATACTGCAGAGCGTTCACGCCACGATGCAGCAAGGCGATATAATGTTCCAGCCTTTCGAACGCCACGCAGTTTTGCAGGCGCAGCAGGTCGTCCTCCATACGCTGGCGCAGATGCTCAGGAGCGCGTTCGTTGCCCTCCGCCACCAGCTGCTGCAGGGTTTCGTCCAACATCCGCCGCAGGAGACGGATTGTGCCTTCCACATCCGCACAATTCCACAACACCTCGCGTGCAGGCGTGATGGTACATTCGTCTAAATGGGCTGTAGCCCGCTGCGAGTCGGGGTCGAAGGGCTGCAGACGCTCTATCTCATCGCCAAAGAACTCCAGACGCACCGGCTCGTCGGCGTGTACGGGAAAAACGTCCACAATGCCCCCGCGTCGGCTGAACTGCCCTCGTTGAGCCACCATCTCCTCACGCTCATAGCCCAGCTGCACCAGCCGGCGCAGGAGCCGCTCCATGTCCACCATCTCGCCCTTGTGCACAGTGAAGGTCGCTTCACACAGGGCGTCAGGTGGGAGGGTAGGCTCCAGCAGACTCTGTGGAGTAGCAATCAACACCTTCGCCTGCCCTGTAGCCACTTTCCACAGCGACTCGATACGGCTGCCAATAAGATGCAGATCAGGCGAAGTATCCTCAAACAGCTCGCCCAGCATCGATGGCAAAACCACAACCTGCCCTTCGGGTACGCCCAGTACTGCGAGGTCAAGAGCAAGCGTTTCCGCCTGCTGGGCATCTGCCACCAGCACGCACAGCAGAGGGCTGTCTTCCGTGAGTGAGGCGGCAATCAACAAGGGCAACAGGTTGCCGGAAACATCCGTGAACTCAGTACGGTGCGATTGAGGCGAGAGGAGATGAGCGCAATCGCGCACGCCGGTCAGCGCGCGGAGGGCTTCCAGCAGCTCCTGTAAGCGAGGAACGTCCATTGTCATCCCAGATTATACCAGATTGAGAGTACTACCCTCCACAGATCGGAGACCATAACCGGTGGGAGAATGTAGCTCCTGCCCACTGGCAGGAGTCGCCAGTTGATGAGTGAGGGATCCGCACCAGCAGGACACTACGCCTCCTATGCCCAACTCGATAAGAGCACAAAACGTTGTCACGAAAGGGGAAAAAGCAATGGCGCAACGCACCTGCACCTACGTGGTGCCCGGTTTCCATTCCGATGTGGTGTGGCTGGAGGACCAGCGCGATTATGCAGTGAGTCTGTTAGGCGATATGCATCAGAATCTGCAAATCCTGCGCATCGACCCGAATTACGGCGTCTTCCTGCACGAGCTGACGTACCTCAAGCCCTATCTGGACACGCATCCAGAAGCGTTGTCCGAGGTACGACGCTGGATTCAGGAGGGGCGCATTGGCACGGGCGGCTCGCACAGCCAGCCCACAGAGACCGTCATCGGAGGCGAGGGCATTGTGCGCAACATCCTGTATGGGCGCTGGTACCACGAAGGTGTGTTGGGCGATCAGCCGTGGATATACATGCCCTGGGACGTGTTTGGGCACACGGCGCAGCTTGGGCAGATTCTGCGCAAATCGCGCTTCCGAGGCTGCATCTGGAGCAAGGATATTCGCGGCGCGCTGGCGGTGTTCTGGCATCTCGCACTGGACGGTGAACCGCTGCTGTTCAAGCGCATGGGCTACTGGTTCCCCAGCACCGACCCCGACACTTTCCTGAAGGCGATAGATGACCACTTCCAGGAGATGCATTCCTTAGGCTTTACCGCCGACTGCCGGCTGGACTGCGTGGACTTCAAGCCGCCCACCGCGTGGATGGCTGGACGTTGCGAAGAGCTGGCGCAGCGCGCGCACGCAATCATCATCAGCGGGATCGGTCATGAGCAATGGTTCGATCACGCCTTCCGCCAGCATAAAGAGCGCACCGTTTCTATTCCCCTCACCTCGCGCGACTATGAGTGGCACCACCAGGGCACAGGGCTATCGCGCATCGAACTCAAAATCGCCAACCGATTGGCGGAACAGAGCCTGCATCAAGCGGAGTTCTTCGCCACCGTAGCGCACCTGCTGGGCGCAGAATACCCCGACAAGGCTCTGGATAAGGCGTGGAGGCAAATACTGTTCAACCAGCACCACGACGGTATCGCCGGACCCTCGTGCGACCGTGCATTCCTGGACATGATGGCGGGCTTCCGCGAGGCTCTGGAGCTGGCGCACGATGTGCGCTCTCGCAGTCTACGCTACATCTGCGACCAGACCGACACCGCCTACACCGCTCCTCCACCGACCGTTATCGCGCTGCAGGTGCATAACGCGCTGAGCTGGAGCCGAACAGACGCGGTACGGGTTACCCTGCGCTTCCCCAAACCTGTCAGCGGTTTCCGCATTGAGGATTCGGAAGGTAATCCCGTACCCTGCCAGCTGGAGTCGCCCATCCCAACGCGCCTGCCCCTGCACGAGGCGGAGGTAACCCTGCTGGCGCGCGACATACCGCCAATGGGCTTTCGCACCTATCGCGTGGTGGAGACCGATAACCTACCCCCCGCCCCCAGGCTGGTACCAGGGTACACCATCGAGAACGAGTTCTTCCGCATCACCGCCGACCCGCGGCTGGGAGGTGGATTGAGCAGTATTATCGACAAGCAGGCAGGACGCGAGGTGCTCAACCCGCAAGCCGGGCCCGGCAACGAAATCGTCGCTTTGTTAGAGAAAGCGGACCGCGCCGAGCCTGCGTGGGAGTGTTATACGCTGGGACCGAAGTGGTTCTCGCGCGACTACGCGGCGAGCGTGCAGGCGTGGCAGGCGCCAGTACAATCCCGAATAGTGATTCGCGGCGAGATGCGTTCCTGCGAGCGCGAGCAGATAGTGAGCCTCACGCAGGGCGTGCGCCGAATCGACTTCGCTACGCAACTGCAACGCTATCGCGGTGAAAACGAGCTGTTTGTGGTCACATTTCCCGTGTCGGTGCAAAATGCTGAGCCGGTCTTCGAAGAGCGGTTCGGAGCCATCACCAAGCGGAAGAGTAAGGACAAACTGGACTTCCGCTTCCACCAGTGGCGCAATTACTCCGAGTGTGGGGCACGGCACGCCTGCCAGTGGATAGACTTGTCAGGGGCAGCGTGGGTGCGCTTTGAGGATGGTCAACAACGCCCCTTCGGTATGTGCCATCTGGTCACTTCGCACCACCCCGCCAGCGTGCAGGCGGCGTACACCCTGCAGCGTGCGCTCATCCGCAAGGGCGTGCCCTGTACGCCCGTGTACGACGATTTTGACGCTCCGCGCCGACTGCAGCTGCCTGTGGAAGACACCATCCTGCCCTTCCCCAACAACCCTAACGAGGACCTGTCACTGGGGATGTCCTTCCGTGTAGTGTTCAGTCTGGATGGGGATAACGGATACCTCGCCGACCTCACGGCGCGTCTTCCCGAAGCGCAAGCGAACCGCCTCAAGGCTATTCTGGACAAGCGACAGGGCGTTGCACTCCTGGAAGACCCCGATATGCCCGACGGCTGGCAGCCCTTGCCTGTACTGGTAATTGCGGCGAAGGATGAAACCGCTCTGCAGGAGATGGTACAGCAGCTGACAGCGCAGCTGGAACAGACCGCCGCCATCTCCCTACCCGCCGATGCTAACTTGATAGAGCATCCTCTTCCTGCCGACAACTACGGCGTCGCGCTGGTGAACACTGGCAACGTGCTCAACTCAGTGGAGAACGACGATACGATGGTACTGTTCCTGATGCATACCGCCGCCTGGGGCGGTACACCATGGGGGCATCCCGACCGCTTGCCTTTTGTCTTCGTTCCTGAACACAAAACCCACCTCTTCCGCTACAGCCTCTATCCCCACGCCGGAGACTGGCGCGAGGCGAGCACTGCCCGCGTGGGCTGGGAGGTGAACAACCCCTTGCAAGCGGTGCAGGGGATGCTGCATGGCGGCGCGCTACCCCTGGACTACTGCTTCCTGCAGGTGGAGTCAAAAGGAGCCATACTCACCGCCCTCAAGCCAGCAGACAACCCCACAGGACGTTTTGAAACGCATCCGGTGGACGCGGAGGGCAAAGGCGTTGTGGCGCGATTGTACGACCCTGACGGTTTTGGCGACAGGGTGCGTTTGAGATGGCATAGTGGACTGCTCGAGGCGTACCATGCAAACCTGCTGGAGGAACCCCAGCAAGCCATCGTCTTGCAAGGAGAATCGGCGGAGCTGCCTCTGGATAGCTTCGCCATCGAGACCTTCCTTCTGAAGCCGAAACCGTTCACCCCGAAGGGCGGGCGGCGTGTGCTGGGTGCAACCTCAGAGCCCGTGCAGCCGGTATACGCGCGCTACTGGCAACATAACCTGGGAGCAGACCCCATCGGCTACCTGCCGGTAGCGGTTAGCCTGCGCGGTGAGGTGAAGACAGGTATCCATATTGGGCAAGGCGGCGTCACCATCAACACGATAGAAGCAGGCGTGGTGAACAACTTGCGTGACCGCAACGCGGCGGGCGTCGTTCGACTTATTGTGCCTGAAGGCTGGCATACTGTGCCTGCGGAGATACCGTTTGACCTGCCGCCAGGCGAGGCGCAGGCATGGAAGGTGTTGCTGTGCTTTGACACGCCGCGGCGCACAGGGGTAATACGGGCTCAGCTGGAGTGGGACGGACAGACCTATGAGGACATTCTGGAAGTAGGACGCGAGTACTTCCCCGAATGGGAGGTGCACCTCGAGCGCAACGCGCTAGTGGTGCGCCTGCGCAACGATACTGACGACCTCATACACGGCGCGGCACAGATTATTACCCCATTGGAAACTTGGGGCGATGCAGCGGGCATGTATCGCCTGACCGCTGGCGGCAAGCACACACAGGGTTTCCATCTGCAACCCAACGAGCGGGCAGAAATCCGCCTCGAGGGCGAGCGTCCACCCGGGCGCGGCTTCATCATTGTCAAGGTGATGGCGCATGGTAAGGTGGAGTACCGAAAGGTACAATAAAGGCGGAGGTGGCAAAACATGCAAACCGTGCTCAAAGCCGATAAGCTGACTATGACCTACGAAGAGTTCCGCCGCTTGGCAGGGGAGGATACCTGTGCGGAGTGGGTGGATGGGGAGGTTATTGTACCAATGCCGCCAAAAAGAAAGCATCAGTCCGTTATAGTCTTCCTGGCAAGGCTGCTGGGTGACTTTATAGAGTTGACCGGGCGGGGACAAGTTCTTACCGCTCCCTTTGAGACATTTCTTCCTAGTCGCCCTGCTTCACGCGAGCCGGACATCATCGTGGTGCTTGGCGACAACCTGCAGCACTTGACCGAAGAACGCTTCACCGGCGCTCCAGACATTGTGGTGGAAGTCATCTCCGAAGACAGTGTACGCCGCGACCGCGTGGAGAAGTTCTTAGAGTACGAGCGCGAAGGAGTGCGTGAGTACTGGCTGATCGATTCGCGCACGGGACATGCGGCGGTGGACGTATTCACACTGGAGCAGGGCAGCTTCGTGCCTCTCGATGCGAACGAGGAAGGCTGGTTGGAGAGCAAAGCGCTTCCGGGCTTTCGCGCGAAGGAGGCGTGGTTCACGGGTGAATCGTTGCCCGAGGTGTCCAGCGCGTTGAGCGAGATGCTCTCTCCAGAACTGAAGCAGAAGATGGCTCAGAAACTGGGCATCCAGTAGCGATGTTGCATCGCCCTGCTGCACGCCCTCCTGTGCGTCCGTGTTTGCGTCGGTGCGTGGACGTTTCGTCTTTCCTGTTGCGACCACGAGATGCTTCGCCCATGCTCGCATGACAAAGGGTGTCACCCTGAGCGCACGCGAAGGGTCTCAGAGAGGTTTCAGTATCAAAAAATAATCGAGGGAGGGCAAAAATGGCATCGGTTGAATTGCTCCATACGTGCTGGCTGCCTGACCGCGGCGAACCCTATAAGTGGTTCGAGGGCGGGTTCGGGGGGATGGATTTTTTTGCCAAAGGTTTTGCGGCGGGTACGCTCTACCTGTATGTCCACAACACAGGCAGCCGCCCCATACGTCCTGAAGCCTTTTTCGTGAACGATGCGCCGCTGGAGAAGCTAAGACAAGAGCGCGAAGCGCACTGGTGGCGATTGTTGCCCACTCCCCTACCGCCCGGCGCGGCTGGCGAAATCGGCATCCGTCTCGCGAAGACGCCCGATACCGCTCCCCTGGTGCGAGTTGCCCTCGACGACGGCAGCGAAATCGCCTCACGAGTTGCTCTGCAAGCTGCTCCTGTGCGTATCGAGACCGTCGGTTTCAGCGCAGGCAGTGATACGGTACACCTCGTGGTGGAGGCTAACGACCGCAAACGCCGACGGGTAGAGCGTGTATGGCTGGACGCACAAGAGGTCACACGCCAGTGCAAGGTGTTAGACCCTTACTTTCATACAGGAATAGCTCCGATTGTGCTGCGTCTGGAGCGACCGCTGAGGTACGGTTCGTACCATGTATACCGTGTGCAAACCTCTGACGGCGCAATTGCCGCCTGCTGTGTGCGCACAGGCGACGACTGGGTGCCGCTGGGTTCATACGGTTATGCTACCTACGTGGAGTACGCCCGAAATGGCTGCAATGGGCACAACAGCTTTGCGCCTTTGAGCAAAGAGCTGCTAGACCTGCACGCTCGGCTGGCGATGAAGGCGGTGATGATCATCGGCGATAGACCGCCAGATGACTATATGAAGGGGCATCCGGGACTACTTGCCTACAGCCCAATGGACGAGCCCGATGTGGGCGACTACTACGAGGCGAAGGAGCTGCCCCACGTACAGCGCATCGGCTACCTCGCAATGGAGATGGAGCGGCGTTGCCAGACTTATCGTGAGGTTGACCCCAGCAAGATGACCCTGTTAACGGTCAATCTGACTTACAAGCCCATGAACTACTATGTTTACGCGCCCATTGCCGACATCGTGAACCCCGACTGTTATCCGCTGACCCTGGGGCAGGATGTGAAATGGGTGTACGAGGTGGTGCGCACTGCGCGACGCGCTGCAGGACCTCGTCCTGTCACCTTCACGTTCCAGAGCTGTTACGAAGAACCGTATGACCCGTTAGAACGGGCGAAGAAGCGATACCCCCGTCCCCCGACGCCTGGCGAGATACATCTGATGACCCTGTACGCCGTCGCTGCGGGGGCGCGCGGGCTGTTCGCCTACGGACACCATACGGAGCGCACCACCAGCTATCTGCATCGAGGCAGCGGCGAGTTTCCGGAAGTGTGGCGTGCTATCGGCGAGATATACCGCCAGCTGGGGCACATCGCGCCCCTGGTGGCTATCGCCCACCCCACCTCTCTTGCCAGCGCCGACATGCCCACCGTACTGGTGTCCGCACTGGTCGCGGGAGAGGACGCACTGATACTGGTAGTGCTCAACAAGGACTACGCACAGGAGCGGCACACCCTGCGGGTAAATCCTGTCACCGTGCAAATACGAGTGCCGCAGCTGCCATGGTTAACGCCTCGCCGGGCGTGGTTGGTGAAGAACAGCGGATTTGAACCACTACCCCTTCGGCGAGCCTCTGGCGAAGCAGTAGTTACCTTGCAAGAGCTAGACACAGCGCGGCTGGTGCTTGTAACACAGAACCAAACAACCGTTCAAACGCTACTCCAGCGGTACGAGGCGTACGTAGCAAGAGTGTCAGAGGGTCTGCGGCAGACGCAGGGCTAACCCTTTTCCTTGCGGAGAGAGGCTATCGCTCTGTCAGGGTTGCTGAACCACGTTTCTGTCCTGCTGAGCGCAAGCGAAGCATCCTGTTCTTTCCTTGTCATGCTGAGCCGGAGGCGAAGCATCTGAGACCCTTCGCTAACGCTCAGGGTGACACAAAATTGGAGGGCGAGGCTCCCGCCGAGCCGTTGGGGAGCGATGCGCTCAGAATGACAGAGGAGCAACCGCTTCCTATCCAAAACGCATACCCCAACAAAGCACTGGCGGCTGCTCTGTTTGCAAGATGCTCACTCTATCGTCCGCAACTGCGCCTGCAGCACCTCGCTGTAGGTGGGATCGTCCTCGTCTATCTTCTCCAGCACCGATTTGAGCAGGTCGATGTAGCCAATGTCGGTAGGGTTCACGCCATACAGCAGAGCAAGGTAACAGCTAACCCAGTCGCCGAAGTAGATAGCGTACAGAATCCGAGCCAGGAGACTCTGCCCCTCCGCAAAGAACTCATGCACTTCGGCGGCGCGGGCAAATAACCGCTTGGTGGTCTCCACACGCGCCACGATTTTTGGGCGCTCTGTATAGTCGCGCAGCAGCACGACCGCCAGATCAGGAACCTGCTGCTTCGCCAGCACCCATCCGAGGATTTCGTTGTGGTTCATCTCGGGATAGCCGTTGGAGAAGGCATGGATCTTGGCGTTCTCGTTCATCTGTGTTTTCCAGCGGAACGCGACGACGGCGGAGTATGCCTGTGAGCCGTAGATGATAGGCAGTTTACCGTACAGTCTGGCGGCAAGTTGCTTGGCGGCATTTTTCTCAAAAGGCACCTCAGCGTTCCACTGTTCACGCGCTTTCTCCAGCAGGGCAATAGCGCTTTGCAGATCGCCGGTAGGATCTCGGCGGATAACCCCAGCCTTATGCGCTGCCATTAGCAGGGGGATGAACATATAACCCAATGCGCTTCGGGGCGGTTGTCCCTTGGGAATAAACGCCACCGGGGTTCCATAATGCGCCGCGCGTTGCGCCAGCTCGCCACCGCTGGTCACACATGCTAGTACAGCCCCTCTGTCCTGTGCGTCCTCGAACGCGCTCAGGGTCTCCTCCGTGTTGCCCGAGTAGCTGGCGGCAATCACGAAGGTGCGATCGTTGACAAAAGCAGGCATCTGGTAGTCGCGATTGACCACCAGAGGGACCTCTCCGTTGTCTTCCACCAGCACGCGCAGCAGGTCTCCTCCTACCGCCGAGCCGCCCAGCCCGGTAACCACCACATTCTGGATAGGAAAGCGCGGGGAAGGCGGGTTAAACTGCCTGGCGATGTCCAAAGCCCTCCGACACTGCTCAGGGAACTCGTGGGTGAGAGGAATCATGTTCTGGGCATCCACGGCGGCGCGACGCGCCGCATCATCCAGCACACTGGCGTCTACTGCAACCCGGTCTGGCATCATTTCCATTCCTCCTCAGCGCCCCGCCGTCACTCCGCCACAAACGGCAGCAGTGCGAGATGGCGCGCCCGTTTTATCGCCTGAGCCAGTTGGCGCTGGTGCTTGGCGCAATTGCCGCTGGTGCGCCGGGCAACTATTTTACCCCGGTCGGTGATGTACCGGCGCAGACGAGCTACGTTTTTGTAGTCGATATAAGCCACTTTATCCACGCAAAAGCCGCACACCTTGCGGCGTCGTCGGTAGCGCGGTCTACTGGTCATCATTTCCTCCGTTTACTCTTCGTCGGTATCGGCAAAGGGGTCGTATTCTTCGAATTCCTCCTCTTCCAGCAACTCCTCGTCGCCCAGGAAGGGATCGCTCGCCTCCACTGGCGCGGGCTGAGCAGAGGGAACAGCGGACCTTGCTGGCGCACCTGCACCCACAACAGGAGCCGGCTCCTCCTCAACTGCCTCTTTGGGGCGGTCCAATCCTGCCAGTCGGTCTACTACCACCTCGTAGGCGCGTCGCCGCTCGCCTTGGGGAGAGACCCAATCGCGCACTTGCAGGCGTCCTTCCGCCATGATCAATCGCCCTTTCTTCAGGTAGTTAATGGCAAATTCCGCCTGCTGTCGCCACGCCACGAGGTCGATGAAGTCCGTCTGGCGTTCGCCGGTCTGGGGATTGCGCGCACGGTCGACGGCAATGGTCATTCGCGCCAGGGTTATACCCTCTGGGGTAGAGCGATACTCCGGGTCACGAACGAGTCGTCCGATAAGGATAACGCGATTGTACATGGTAATCTCCCCTTCCTGAGCGAGAAGTGGTATTTTACGCTTGCTCCTCTTCGGCGCTGGCAGGCTCTTCACTCTCAAAGACATCCGCCTGCTCGGTGCTCTCCTCACCCACCGCTTCTGTCTCAGCAGGCTCGGTGACCTCGATCGGCTGCTCGGCTGTCGCTGGCTCGCCGGCAGGCGCTTCCACAGCTTCCTCCACCGTGGAAACGGTCAGCACCAGATGCGGTTTGTCGTGACGGACGATAAGATGGCGAATCACTTCATCACTGATTCGGAACAACCTGTCCAGCTCCGCGGGAACCTGCGGGTTGGCGCGGAAGTACATGAGCACATAGGTGGCTTCCTTGACCCTGTTGATGGGATACGCCAGGCGACGGCGGTCCCACTTGCCGGAGTGTTCAACCACACCCCCTGCGCTTTCCACCACCTGATTGTATCGAGCGACCACCTCTTCCAGTCGCTCGTCGTCCACGCTGGGGTGGACGAGGTACATGGCTTCATAAAACGGCACTGTGGTATTTCCTCCCTCTGGACTATTTGGCTCCGCCTCTATCGGACGGAGCAGGAAGGGTGCTTTCAAGCCTCACGTTATTATACTATTGGAACAGTGGGATTTGCAAGGGTTTATCCGGATGGTATACTCTATATGATGTCGCTGCCTGAACTGTTCTTGCAACGTCTGGCTCAAGTCGTTCCGTCCGAGCGGTACGAACAGTGCGTGCAGACCTTTTTCGAGCCGCCTGCTGTCGGGGCGCGTGTCAACACCCTGCTGGTGCAGGGCGACGTGGTGTTGCGCGCATTGCAGGAGGCAGGGTTTCAGGTACATCCCGTGTGCTGGTATCTTGACGCTTTCTGGTTGCCCACAGAACAGCGCGAGGCGTTGCTGTCCTCAGAGTGGGTGCAACAGGGTATGGTCTACGTACAAAACCTCTCCAGTATGATACCACCGTTGGCGCTGCAGCCTCAACCGGGCGAGGACGTGCTGGACCTGTGCGCCGCACCCGGCGGCAAGACCCTGCAGATGGCTTCTCTGATGCAGCGCGAAGGCACTTTGGTAGCGGTGGAGGCGGTGCGCAGTCGGTTCTTCAAAATGCGCGAGAACCTGCAAAGACACGGAGCGGACTGGGTACAGACCGTGCAGGCGGAGGGCGAATGGCTGTGGAAACGCTGGCAGGGCAGATTCGACGCGGTGCTGCTGGATGCTCCCTGCTCCAGTGAGAGCAGATTCCGCGCCGAAGACCCCGCTACCTTCCGCTACTGGAGTGAGAAGAAGATTGCCGATATGGTGCGCAAGCAAAAGTCGCTTCTCTACTCCGCGATACAATGCCTGAAGCCAGGGGGCAGACTGGTATATTGCACCTGCACCTTTGCCCCCGAAGAGAACGAGGCAATTATCGCCCATGCGCTAAAGAAGTTCGGCGAATCGATAGAGGTTTTACCTCTTCCTGTGAGCGTGGAGAACATGATTCCGGCGCTGAGCGAGTGGAACGGGCGCGCGTTTCCCCAACCGGTCCGCCTTGCGCGACGGATACTACCTTCGCCACAGATGGAAGGGTTTTTTGTGTGTTTGATTCGCAGGACTCGGCACACCGCCGCCCTGCGCGAAAAACACTCATAGAACAGGCTGGCGTTTGCCGAAAATAGAAAATAGAAAAAGTTCACGAGGAGGTGCGCACCTCAATGTGCGGCATTACAGGATACATCGGTCCGCGCAACGGTATTGAACTCGCCATCGACCAGCTCCATCGTCTGGAGTATCGTGGCTACGATAGCGCGGGTATCGCATTCCCCCAGAACGGCGGGCTGCGCGTCATCAAAAGCGAGGGCAAAATCGCGCGCCTGGAGAGCCTGCTGGAAGGCGAGAAGACCGCTGCTTTCACTGCCGTCGCCCACACCCGCTGGGCAACACATGGCAAACCTTCTCATGACAACGCCCACCCCCACACCGACTGCACCGGCAGGGTAGCGGTCGTACATAACGGTATCATCGAGAACTATCTGGAGCTGAGGCACGCGCTGCAATCGCGCGGGCACGCCTTCTCCTCGGAGACTGATACAGAGGTCATCGCTCACCTCATCGAGGAGCAACTGCAGCACGATTTGGTAGAAGCAGTGCGCAGCGTGCTGCCCCAACTGCGCGGCTCATACGCGATTGCCGTGCTCTCCACGCTGGACCGTGACAAGATTGTGGTGGCGCGTAAAGACTCGCCGCTCATCATCGGGCTGGGCGAGGGCGAGAACTTCGTGGCGTCGGACATCCCCGCCGTGATGCGTTATACTCGCCGCGTGATCGTGCTGGAAGATGGCGAAATGGCGGTGGTCACGCGCGACAGTGTGCAGGTGATGCGTGCGGACGGCACTCCCGTCACGCGCGAGCCGATGGAGGTCACCTGGGACGAGTCGTCTGCGGAGAAAGGCGGCTACCCGCACTTCATGCTGAAGGAGATTCACGAGGAGCCGCGCACCCTGCGCGATACCCTGCGCGGCAGGATTTCGTCTGACGGTCTGGTGGCGTTTTCCGACCTGAGCCTGTCGCCGGAGCAGTTGCGTGGCTTCCGGCGTATCCTGATTACCGCCTGCGGAACCGCCCTGCACGCGGGCATGGTGGGCAAAATCTTCTACGAGCGACTGCTGCGCCGACCGGTGGACATCTGGTTCGCCTCCGAGTTCCGCTACGGCGACCCCATCGTGGACGAGCAGACGCTTGCTATTATTATCAGCCAGTCGGGCGAGACGGCGGACACGCTAGCCGCCCTGCGCGCGTGTAAGGAACACGGCGCCACCACGCTGGGCATC
>JANWYZ010000070.1 GCA_025054895.1 bacterium
GTCCGTTTGCGGGCAGACGGTGATTGTGCGACATGTTGACGGTTCTGAAGAACGCTCCGCTTTTCCCAGCCTGGTTGCTCCTCACCAGCCATTCCTCGAGATGGCGGGGATACGCTACCACACGCTCTCGGGTGTACAGGTGGATATCGCTCTGGGAGGCGAGGTGTTCGAGACCGAGGACCAGCGCAACTGGTCGGACGCCTCTTTCAAGACCTACTGCCACCGACTCGGCGACGGTCAGCCCTACACGATAGAGAAGGGACAGCGAGTGAGGCAAGAGGTACGTATCTGCTGCGCTGGCGAGCCTCAGGCGCTCACCTACCCCCGTATAGTGGAGGCTCCGATGCCTGTGCTGTCGGTGTGGCTGGATACGGCGGACGCCGCCGCCCTGCGTGCGCTGAGGGAGGCTGGAATTGCCAGAGTGGCAACCGATACGCCTGAGCTGCTACTAAGCCTTGCCGATTTGGCTGTAGACCTGCGCCTGAGCGTGGAAAGCGCTGCCCGTCTGCAGCCCATCGCCTCTCCTGCAAGCGGTTCTACTCTGTGGCTTGTGTCCGACCGATGGTCTCCGGAGGTGGGCGAGATAGCGCGCCAGATGCGGGGTAGGTGGCAGCCGCTTGGCTGGGAACTGGGCTACGGCTCCTCAGCGAACTTTGCGGAGTTGAACCGTTCGTGTCCGCCTGCAGGTATCTTCCGATGGCTCGCCATCGCCGCCAGTCCACAGGTGCATACCTTCGACGTCTGGTCTATCTTACAAAACGCCGACAGCTTCGCCGACATCGGCGCGACGATGCGTGCGTTTGGCGGAGAAGCTCGTCTGGGCGTGGCGCCTTTGCGCTTCGAATCACGCTTCACCGGAGACGACCCACGCGCCGACAGCCCGCTCGCTGCCGCGTACCTGATTCTGGCTTTGACCTCCATCGCAGGAGGAGGGTTTGAGCGCGTAATTACCGGCAAAGCGTCGCAGGTGCTGCGTAGCGAGTCGCCCGTTGGCGCAGTACTGCGCGATATCTTGCGAATCCGAGCGCACACAGTGAGGCGGGAAGAACGTGGAGGCTTAACGCTGGTGCAATTCGTCGGTTCGCAGGGGAACGCCTCTTATCTGGTGAACCCATCACCTGAGGAGCGAGAGGGTGCGGCGCCCTTCGCATACAGGAAGGAGGAATAAGTATGGCACACATCGCCCTCTTCGGTGCAGGCGGCAAAATGGGCTGTCGCATCACCGACAACTTGCGTAAAACCAACTATACGGTGTACTATGTGGAAACGGGACAGCGCGGTCTGGCGAACCTGCGCCTGCGAGGCATTGAACCCACACCGGCGGACGAAGCTCTGGCACAGGCAGAAGTAGCGATTCTGGCGATCCCCGACCTGCTTCTGGAAAGTGTTTCTGCGCAGCTGGTGCCAAAAATGCGTTCGGGTACGCTGACGATAGTGTTAGACCCTGCGGCGGCGTACGCCGGGGTGTTGACGACGCGCCCTGATGTGCCCCTCTTCGTCACCCATCCCTGTCATCCGCCTCTGTGGAACGACGACCCCGACCCTGAGGCGCGTCGAGACTTCTTCGGCGGTATCAAGGCGCAGCAGCCCATTGTATGCGCTCTGGCGCACGGTACAGAAGAGGACTATCGGCGGGGAGAGGAGATTGCCCGCACTATCTTCGCCCCGGTCTCACGGGCTCACCGCGTTACGGTCGAGCAGATGGCAATCCTGGAGCCTGCTATGGCGGAGACGGTCGTCGCCTGCTGCTGTACAATCATTCGCGAGGCGCTGGATGAGGCGGTGCGTCGCGGCGTGCCTGAAGAAGCGGCGTGGGACTTTATGATGGGACATGTGAACATCCCCCTTGCTATCGTCTTTGGGAAGGTGGACGCGCAGTTCAGCGACGGAGCGAAGCGCATCATCGAATACGGACGCCAGCGACTGATCCAGCCCGAATGGAAGCGGCTTTTTGACGTAGACAGCGTGAAGGAACAGGTGCTACACATCGTACGGGGTGGGGAGTGATGAAGGTAGGTATCGGTAGCTACGCGCTACCCTGGCATATTGGCGTTGCAGAGTGGAAGCCTGAGGAGCCGCTCAGCCATGTTGATCTATTGCAAGTGGCTTATGCGCTGGATGTGCAGGTAGTTCAGTATTGCGACAACCTGCCACTGGAGACGCTGGATGAAGCAAGCCTGCAAAGCCTTCACCGACAGGCGCAGGAATGGGGAATCGACGTCGAGATAGGCACGCGCGGGCTGGAGCGGGAGAGGTTGCAACGTTGCGTGAACCTGGCGGTGCGCTTTGGAAGCCCTTTTGTGCGTGTGGTGGTAGATACGCCTACCTATCATCCCACGCCAGAGCAGCTACTGGAAGACCTGCGCTGTCTGAAGCCGCTGTTTGCGGATAAGGGCGTAAAGCTGGCGATAGAGAACCACGACCGCTTCCCGGTGCGTGTGCTGGCGCAACTGGTGGAGGAGGCTGGTACGGACTGGGTTGGCATCTGCTTCGATACTGCTAATTCGTTGGGCACACTGCAGGGACCGAACGAGGCGCTCGAGGCTCTGTGCCCCTACGTGTGCAATCTGCACGTGAAGGATGTACGCGCCCGGCGTGAGGGGCACCACCTGGGCTTCCGCATTGAGGGGACGCCTGTAGGCGAGGGCAGCGTCGGTGTGCCTGACATCCTCCGTCGCGTGCGCGAGGCGAATCCACATGCAAACGCCATTGTCGAGCTGTGGACGCCGCCTCAACAGAGCCTGCAAGAAACACTCGCTCTGGAACGCCAGTGGCTGGAGCAGAGCGTGGGCTGCTTGAAGAAGTTGCTGGGGTAAACCTATGCCTGTCGAATCGTCAGCAAACCGTATTCGATACTATCCACCAGGGCGTGCCACGATGCCTCGATAATGTTCGTGGAAACGCCTGTAGTACTCCACGTTTGCCCACCATCTTCTGACTCCACGATGACGCGCACCTTTGCGCCCGTGCCCTCGCGCACGTTCACCACACGCACCTTGTAGTCGGTCAGGCGAATATGTGCCAGTTCGGGATAGAACTCCAGCAACGCCTTACGCAGTGCGCCGTCCAGCGCGTGGACGGGACCGTTGCCCTCGGCGACGGTGAGCATCTCACGCCCATCCACTGCCACCTTTACGGTGGCTTCAGTAATGACCTCGCCCTTGTCGCCGCGTTTCTCCACGATCACGCGGAAACCCTTCAGCTCGAACAACTTGCGGTATTGCCCTGTCTGCTGCATCAGCATCAGTTCGAACGACGCCTCTGCCGCCTCGAACGAATAGCCTTCGTTTTCCAGCTGCGCAACGCGGTGTAGCACCCGTCGCACCTCGGGCGTGCTTTTGTCCAGCTGCAGCCCCAGCCTTTGCGCGTGATGAGCGACGGTAGCTCCTCCCGCCAGTTCCGAAACCAGAATGCGCCGCTCATTGCCTACCGCAGCGGGGGGAATATGCTCGTAGGTGCGTTCATGCTTCAGCACCGCGTCCACGTGCACGCCGCCCTTGTGCGCGAACGCGCTACGCCCGACGTACGGCAAGCGGTGGTTGTGCGGCATGTTGGCAACCTCATCGATGTAGCCCGACAGCGCGGTCAGGTGCCTTAACGAATCAGGCTTCAGGCAGTCGTAGCCCATTTTGAGCGCCAGGGCAGGGATGATAGAGCACAGATTGGCGTTGCCTGTGCGCTCGCCGTAGCCGTTTATCGTGCCCTGTACGTGAACTGCGCCGTGCAATACCGCCATCAGGCTATTAGCGACGCCGCACTCGCCATCGTTGTGCGTATGGATGCCCAAGGGCGCTCGCACATGCGCCTTCACCTCTTCCATGATTCGCGCGATCTCGTGGGGCAGGGTTCCCCCGTTGGTATCGCATAGCACCAGCAGGTCTGCTCCCGCCTCTTCGGCAGCGCGCAGAGTCTTGAGAGCGTATTCGGGGTTGTGCTTGTAGCCGTCGAAGAAGTGCTCCGCATCGTAGATGACCTGAGGAACGCGCTCCTTGAGAAACCTTACCGAGTCGTAAATCATGTCCAGATTCGCTTGTAGCGATACCTTCAGCGCGTGTGTGACATGCATGTCCCAGCTTTTGCCGAAGATGGTCACAACGGGCGTCTCGCAGGCGACGAGTGCCTGCAGGTTCTCGTCCTCTTCAGCTTCGAGCCTGGCCCGGCGCGTGCTGCCGAACGCCGCCAGCTTCGCATGAGACAGATTGAGTTTTCGCGCCCGCAGGAAGAACTCGGTATCCTTCGGGTTCGAAGCGGGCCAGCCCCCCTCGATGTAGTCCATGCCGAAATCGTCCAGCCGTTGGGCGATTTTGAGCTTGTCTTCCACGGTGAAATTGATGCCTTCGCCCTGCGAGCCATCACGCAAAGTAGTATCATAGATTTCAATACGTCGTTTCTCCACTTATTCAACCTCCCATAACATATACATCTTGTGGGTGATGAGATAATCAGCAGGAAAGCGAGCTATCGCATCCGAACTGACGGCAGTGCGTAAACGCCTTCGGTGTCTACAGTCAGCTGGTCGGCGTAGTTTGCTCCGATGTGCCTGTAACTTCTTCATCCCACACAACGATACCAGTGCGCAGTATTTCCTCTCGATAACCCCCCGACTGCGAAGGAGATAGTCCCAGACAACCTCCTCCGGGTACTCTGACAGCGCTTGCGAAAGGTCTTGCGGAATCGTACTCCGCCCGCCTCAGCCATTCCCTTGTGGCGTCGAGCATACGATAACTCCAGTAGCTTTCCCTATCACAGCGCCGTCTCGCCGCGCTCACCCGTGCGGATGCGGATGACCTCCTCCACCTCCGACACAAAAATCTTGCCGTCGCCGATTTCGCCCGTGCGCGCCGCCTCAGCGATGACCTGCACCACCTCTTCCGCACGGTGGTCAGGAACCACCACTTCCAGTTTCAGCTTCGGCAGGAAGTTAATGGTATAGGTGTTGCCCCTGTACTTTTCGGTGCGCCCGCGCTGGCGTCCGTAACCACGTACATCGGTAACCGTCAAACCAGTGATGCCGATTTCCTCCAGCGCCTCCTTCACCTCGTCGATTTTGATAGGCCGGATGATGCATTCCACTTTCTTCATTGCGCACCGCCTCACGAATGGATGTGGCACGAACATTCCTGTTCGTGCCGCCCGGTTATCTATAACAAATATACCCCAGCGCTTTGTATGTTCTAAAGCCCGACGCCAGCCCAACGTTCCGTCGCCCGCGGCAGGCGGTGGGCATGGATTGCCCATATCTTCATTCCAGCAGGTTCAAAAAGCGCTCGTACGCCGTATCCCATGCCTCGGTGTCGCGTGGGGTGTACTCGATAATCTCCGACGAACGCCGTATCAGTTCCCGTCCCTCACTAATACCCTTCAGCTCGCCGAGCGCAATCATCTGAAGCATCACGTTGCCTGCTGCTGTGGCTTCCACAGGACCTGCCAGCACAGGACGATGGCAGGCGTCAGCGGTGAATTGGCACAACAGACGGTTCTGCGTGCCTCCGCCTACTACATGGATAACCTTCAATCGCTTACCCAGCAGGCTCTCCAGCTGCTCCAGCACCCAGCGATAGCGCAGGGCAAGGCTCTCCAAACAGCACCGCACGAACTGCCCAGCGGTCTCCGGAGCAGGTTGCCCGCTGCTCTCGCAGTATTCGCTGATGGCTTGCAGCATATTGGGAGGATTCAAAAAGCGACGGTCGTCGGGGTCTACAACCGCATAGAACGGTTCTGCTTCTGACGCCATTTGCGTCAGCTGCTCGTAGGTATACTCTGTTCCCTCGCGAGCGTAGGCGCGACGGCATTCCTGTACCAGCCACAGCCCCATGATATTGCGCAGGAAGCGGATAGTGCCATGTACACCGCCTTCGTTGGTAAAGTTCAGGGTGCGAGTGTGGGCGTTGATGAGCGGCTCAGTCAATTCCACACCCATCAATGACCACGTACCGCTGCTGATGTAGGCGAAATCCCCGCCCAATGAGGCAGGCACAGCCGCCACTGCAGACGCAGTATCGTGGCTACCCGGTGTAATCACCTCCACATTCCGGGCGCCGGTTTCCTCTGCCACCGCCCTGCGCAGCTTGCCCAGTCGCGTGCCCGGTGGCACAATCTCCGGCAAAAAGTGCACAGGCAGCCCCACATGCCTCAGCAAATCCAGCGCCCACTCGCCAGTACGTGCATCCATCATCTGCGAGGTACTGGCTATAGTGCGCTCGCTCGCCTTCGCGCCGCTCAACCAGTAGTGGAAGAGGTCTGGCATCATTAGCAGCTTGTCCGCCAGTTCTAAAAGCCCTGGATGTTGCTGCTGTACCGCTACCAGCTGATACAGGGTGTTAATCGGCATGAACTGGATACCCGTATAGTCGTAGATGGTATCCGCTCCGACCATTGCCTGCACGTTCTCCATGATGCCGTCGGTACGGTGGTCGCGGTAATGCACCGGGTTGGTCAGCAAAGTGCCTCGTGCATCCAGCAGACCGAAATCTACTCCCCATGTATCCACGCCCGCTGACCGCACCGCTTCTCCATACTCACGCACCGTCAGGGCGATGCCTTGCAGAATCTCCGCGTACTGCCGCAGCACGTTCCACGTGAGCGCATCAGGCAGGCGCAGCGGCGTGTTGGGGAAACGGTGTAGTGTTTTCAGTTCCAGACGTTGCCCATCATAAATGCCTGCAACAGCGCGCCCACTCTCCGCACCGAGATCGAAGGCGATATACACCTGTGAGTACATAACCCCTCACCACCTCCTGACCAGTAGGGCTTTGTAGTGGTCTGTTCGCCACTACCAGAGGAACTCCTGCCTGTAGATGGGGAACCTGTTGCTGCGTAATGTGCGTAGTTCTGGTAAGATATAAGAGGAATACGCCACCGAGGTAAAGGCTATGCGGGTCACAGGGAGATTGCTTTGCCCTTCGTGTCAGGAACTGCTGGTTCCTGTAGATAGAGACGGCGTGGAAATAGACTATTGCCCTCACTGTCGCGGGGTGTGGCTGGACCGGGGTGAGCTGGACAAGATTCTGGAGCGCGCTTCGCTGGGCGCGTCTCGTCCTGCGGTGCGGCAACAGTCCCACTACGATGATGAATGGCACCATGATGAAGATTACAAACGGAGACATCCACACAAGCGGAAGAGGATGAAATCCTTCCTAGAAGACCTGTTCGACTTCGACTGAGCAGTAGCGCAGGCTGCCGCATGCTCATATTTCCCCTTGCGCAGCACTCACTCGCGCGGTAGAGGGGTGGTACGGTTGTTTGCGCCGGAGCGGGGAAAGGGTGTATAATACATAGCGCAATGCGAAGGGGAGTAGCGTCCGCCAACACCAGGCGCGAGGGCATCGTCAAGACGCTGGGTAAGTCCAGCCGGTGCTCTCTTATCTTTAGCACGCGAGACCTTCACCGCAATCCAGACGGTGAAGGTCTTTTTCTTGAGCGCGTGCAGGTACAGTTTCCGGCGGGTACGGGTATCTTGACCGCTACAGTGCGCGCAGGATGCGCTTGCCACGGGTGTGTTCGATTCTTAGCCAGTGCCCGCCGAATATACCCTAGATAGGAGGCGACTATACCGGAATGAATGAGACAGGTATGTGGGTTGTTTTCGCGGCGGTCGTTATCATCATGCTTTTCCTCGACCTTGGAGTGTTTCACCGCAAGGCACACGCAGTACCCTTCAAAGAAGCCCTGATTTGGTCTATAGTGTGGATTGCATTGTCTCTGGCGTTTAACCTGTGGGTCTATTGGTGGAAAGGGTCTAAAGCAGGTCTTGAGTTTCTGACAGGGTATCTTATTGAGAAGTCGCTCAGCGTAGACAATATCTTTGTGTTCCTTGTGATATTCAACTACTTCCACGTGCCGGCTGCCTACCAGCACCGGGTGCTGTTCTGGGGCATTTTGGGAGCGCTGGTGTTCCGGGCGGTTTTTATCGCCACTGGCATCCAGCTCCTCCAGATGTTCCACTGGATGCTGTACGTTTTTGGCGGATTTCTCATCCTCACCGGTATCAAGATGGCTGTGCAGCATGATAAGAAGATACAGGTGGAGCGTAATCCCGTTGTACGCGTAGCCAGACGGCTGTTCCGCGTCACAGAGGGATATCGCGATGCGCACTTCTTTGTACGACAGCAGGGATACCTGTACGCCACCCCTCTTTTCGTTGTCTTGCTTTTTGTGGAGTTCACCGACATCATGTTTGCTATCGACTCTATTCCAGCCATTTTAGCAGTTTCGCGCGACCCATTTATCGTGTATACGTCGAACGTCTTCGCGATTCTGGGGTTGCGCGCCCTGTACTTCTGTCTGGCAGGGTTCGCAAACCTGTTTGCTTATCTACACTATGGCCTGGCGGCGATACTCGTCTTTGTGGGCGCAAAGATGATGCTCTCAGAGGTTTACAAAGTTCCTGTCGCCGCGTCGCTGGGGTTTATTGCGCTGGTGCTGGTGGTGTCGGTGGTGGCTTCGGTGGTCAAACCGCCCAAAGGTACACATGCCGTGCTTGCAGAATAGGCGGTAGCGCGGCGTGAGATGAGAACGGTGCATATACGGTTCCACCCACCACGTTGCGATAGCCGCCTCAATAGTGTATACTATGGATGTTCTGATATTTCAAGTCGAGAGTTTCCCGATGACCAGTGCTTCGCTTCGGGACGGCCTCATCCGCCAGCGGGTTGAGCAGTGGGAGTTACAGACCCTCTCGCCGTATGCGGCAAAAAGCGCCCTATCGCGCGGCAGACTGCGCCCCGAGCCTCCCTGCGCGGTGAGAACTTGTTTCCAGCGCGACCGCGACAGGGTACTGCACTCGAAGGCGTTCCGGCGGTTGAAACATAAAACGCAAGTGTTCCTGGACCCTGAGGAAGACCACTATCGCACGCGCCTTACGCACACGCTGGAGGTGGCGCAAATTGCCCGTACTATCAGCCGTGCTCTCCGGTTGAACGAAGACCTGACTGAAGCCATCGCGCTGGCTCACGACCTGGGACATCCGCCGTTTGGACATGCTGGAGAACAGGCGCTGGACGAAGTGCTGCAGGAATACTTGCCCGGCAAGCGTTTCCGCCACTGGGAGCAAAGCCTGCGTGTGGTGGACGTGATAGAACGGGACGGCAAAGGATTGAACCTCACGTACGAGACGCGCGAGGGTATCCTGTACCACAGCAAAGGAAGGGCGGACCTCGACGCCCCCCTCTTACCCGATGAGTGCACGCTGGAAGCGCAGGTGGTGCGTATTGCCGACCGGATTGCCTATGTGAATCATGACATCGACGATGCCATCCGTGCCAGAGTCATTCAGCCAGGTGACCTGCCGCCGCAATGCGTCGCGGTGCTTGGTGAAACATCGTCCGAACGCATCGAGTCTATGGTACTGGATGTGATTGCGAACAGCCTGGACTGCGCTCAGGTGCGCATGAGCGAGCCGATACAGCAGGCAACCGATGCGCTCAAGGAATTCCTGTTCGAAAGGGTTTACCAGGAAGAGGCTATTGGCTTGAAAGAACTGCAGAAGGCGAAGGGCATTTTGAAAGCGCTGTTCCGCCTGTACATGGAACAGCCTGAGTTGCTACCGCAGAGCGGACGCAGAGTCACCGATAATACCAGTGTGGAAGCCCTGGCGCAGGCGGTTTGCGACTACCTGGCAGGTATGACTGACCGCTTCGCCATGAACACATACAGCCGGTACTTTGTGCCGAGAATGTGGCATATCACCTCCTGATGAGGAGATACGACAATGGAAGACTCTCAGAACATGCGAACCGGTATCTTCTGCTCCTGTGGGCAGCGTATCTACGAAAAGGACGTGGTGCAGCAAAGATATTACCTGCGCCGGGTTGGCTCCAACTTCGTGTACATCCGCTATCGATGCCCCCGATGTAAACGTTTGGGCGAGCAGTTCATCCGACAAGAACGCTGGGACGAACGCCTGTTGCGCGGCGAGGCGAACGAGCTGACGCCCTCTGAGAAGGAACGGGTGGACAAACTCGGACCGATTACCGTCGACGAAATGATTGACTTCCACGAGTACCTCGAGCAGGACCCGTCATTGAGGTGGATGCCTGACAAGTAAAGGGTGCGCGGTAAACAGCCCCTGGACTGCAAACACAACCGCATATACGTTTCGCGTTCTTGCAAGAGGAACGGAGGTTGCCTCGCTGCTGCGCCTTCCGCAACTGCCTCCTGCTTTGCAGGAATCCCTCTGCCCGATACGGAACAGAGGAACATAGACCGACCACAGGAGGAACCAGCATGGCGTTCAAACAGTCTTTCTCGTGGTGGTGTTTCATCAACCGCCCCGACATGCAAGGTGACGCCGCTAAGCTGCTCAAGGGCGCAAAAGCCATCGGCTACGACGGCGTAGACCTCGCCCCCCACGAGATACTCGACCTGACTAAAGAGCACGGCTTGGAAATAGCCAGCTACGTAGGGCATGCCTCTCTCACCGACGGGCTAAACCGACGTGAGAACCACCAGCGCATCGCTGAAGAGCTGCACCGCAATATCGAGCTGGCAAAGAAGTACAATATCCCCAATCTGGTCTGCTTCTCGGGCAACCGCGCGGGGCTAGATGACGAACGCGGCGCGGAGATAACGGCGGAAGGCTTGAAGTTGGTGGCGAAAGCAGCCGAAGAGGCAGGTGTGCTGCTGGTGGTGGAACTGCTCAATTCTAAAGTAGACCACAGAGATTACCAGTGCGACCGCACCGGATGGGGCGTGAAAGTATGCCAGATGGTAGGCTCTCCCGCGGTGAAGCTGTTGTACGATATCTACCACATGCAGATTATGGAAGGCGACATCATCCGTACCATCCGCGAGAACCTCGGTTGGATTGGTCACATCCACACCGCAGGCAACCCCGGACGCAACGACATGGACGACACGCAGGAGCTGTACTACCCCGCAATCGCTCGCGCCATCAAGGAGGCAGGCTACAACCGCTGGGTAGGGCACGAGTTCATCCCCAAGGGCAACGACACCCTCGCCGCCCTACGCCACGCTTACGAGATCTTCAAGGTTTAGAAAGGCTAAGGCGCGGGGCAAACCCCGCGCCTTAGGAGCAACCCTCGTCAACGTAAGTAGCTGTTGATACCTTTCTCTATCGAGTCTCTGTCGAGGAACAGTCGGTACGAAAACTACCCAAGAAGAGGCATCTATTTTCGTATGATGGAAGTTACATGGTCGGATGAAGACGAAGCGCAATGGAAGCGTGAGGTAGAGCAGCTTTTTGCGCAAAAGCTCGGGAGGCTCTCGATCAGCATGGCGACCCCTTGACTGTCGGCAACCAATTGGGCGAGTTGCTGAGGGCTGTGGAGAGCGATGCTGCCAAGCTAGTCATTCCACGTGCCCGTAAATGGGCGGGGTTGGAGAGTTTGCCGAGATGGGAAGAACTCCTCCGAGATGAGTCCATGTTGTTGGAACTTCGCGCTATTGGTACGAGCATAGCCAACACCATGCGTCCTCTGGCAGGTAATACCTTCTCTGCATGGGTATCCGAATTGCTTAACAAATCTTTCGAGAGTCGCAGTTTGCCGATGCGGTCGTTCACTACTGGTCCACTCAAAGTAGGGTTGTCCAAAAAGTTTGTCATCAGAGAGGGGGATCAGCGGATCGATCTCAGACCAGACATCGACATAGTGGTTGCTTACCAATCGCCTAATCGTCAGGCGGTACCGCTGGCAATTATCTCGGCGAAAACGACCCTCGCTGAACGGGTGATGCAGACTATCAACTGGACTCGATACAAAACAGATGAGAGATTGCCCGAAGAAGTACGGAGTATCAAATTGTACTTGGTGACAGCGTGGGAGACGTTTGCAGAAAGCGATGTCAACCGTGAGCGAGTGCAAGAACTGGACGGAGTATATGTTTGCAACACAAAGTTCCAACGCTATGGCAACATTAAACCCTTCGAGGAGATGCTCGATGACCTGAAGTCGCTCCTGCCCGATGAGGCTATCTCTTCTTCATGATCACGATGCTCTCCTTATGCATGGTCTTGCCCTTGGCTCCTGGAATATTGGTAGGGCTGTTTTCCATTGGCATCCTTTTGTTCGGGATACCACGGTACAAAATCGCTTGCGTCGTTAGTCCTAATCCTTCGCACAACTCAGAGATAATCAGGTCTGTCTTAAGGTGGATGTCTTTCACCGTGCGGTTGCCAATGACAATAGCAAAATATTTCTGCCTCTTCAGCAGACGAGACGCCCTTAACAGGGCTTTTTGCAGATCGCGGTAGAAACTAACTACCTCGCGCGCGTTGTTCATCTCGTGCAGCGATTAAGGTGACAGCTTGTCGTAGCGTGTCAGACTGGCTGACTACGGGATCGCGCAAATCTACTGCATTACGCCCCCCCAGTAGCTCGCTGTCGATGTCTTTCTTACCGCTTGACAATAAGTCTAGCCATTGCGCCGATAGGCGCGAGAACTGCCCGTAGGCAACAGTAGTACGGCTGTCACCGTAAGGAGGTGATGTGACGATAAGGTCTATAGACGATTCGGGAATGCCCACATCTTCTGTGGAGTCGCCGTGAATAATTTTTACGGTTGCGTCGGTCGCATCGAGCCAGAAGTCTTTCATAGCCAGAATATTATTTTGAGCGACCTCGTTGA
>JANWYZ010000071.1 GCA_025054895.1 bacterium
TGAGGAAGTTCGCATCGTGCTGGTTATGCGCCCTGCCCATGCCGTCGTCATAAGCGGTGCGTGAGACAGCAATCAGGTCGTTCCCCTCGATAAGCCAGTCTACGTACTGGAAAGCGTGCTTCTCGGGGTCGGGATGATACAGAAGGATAGCTCGCACCTCCCAGAGGCGCAGATCGTGCGAGCAGATGAGCGCAAGCGTGTTGCGCGCTCGCTCCGTTGGGAAGCTTCGATGCTTCTCCGGTACGTAGTTGCTGAGTGACCAGTAGAGACGCGATACAGGGTCGTATCGGATAGTGAACTTCTTGCATCCGCCCGGCATATCGATAAAACCCGTGTCAGGTTCGAAGGTGGCGCGTGTACCATCCTCGCTGATAGAGACGATTGCCGCCTTTTCGGGATGCTCGCGGTAGTCTACACGCAAGATGTTCACTATCCTCCCGTCGGGCGCAACGACAGCGTTGCCCTCTAACCACCCACCGAACTTACCGCCAAGCCACGCGGGGTTGCGCGCCAGCCGGTTGCTGCACGTCCAGCTATCCGCTCGTAGCAGGTCGGACTGGACAGGAGCGGACATCATGAAGGTGCGAAAGTGCTTTGCCCAGCCGCCTCCGCGCATCGTATCTTCCATAGCCCGCCACAGCCTGCCGCGGTGTACCACTACTGGAACCGGTGCGCAATGGTAACGGGCGTCGTCCAACAATAAACCGCTCGTTCGGTCGCGTGGTATGCTCCACGTCCTGCCACCGTCTTCGGAACGGCGTATCACCACAAACCCCTCCTGCCGACTGGTTCCCATCAGATACAGACACTCTCGATGCACAAACAGTGTGGACCAGAACTGTCCCTCTATCTCGGCGCGCTTCTGCCACGTCGCTCCCCTGTCATTAGAGCCGAAAACCAGCGTGCGGTTCTCACTCGTGACGGGGCCAAACAGGTCGTGCGAGGCAACGTACTCCCCAACCTGCAGCACGGCGATGCTTGGCGAGCCGATATACTGCTGCGTACTCGCAGGGGAGTGGTGAACAACTACGCCAGGCACGTTAAGCCTCACCGACTATTCTTCCAGCACCACCATCTGGTGTCCGCATACCTCGGGTACCGTCACGCAGAGGTACTCGCCCTCGGTCTGGAAAGGTATCTCCTCACGCTGCGGAGCCAGATAAGCCCGTTTGGGGGCGCCCGTGCGCAGGCGTAACGACACGTTATACAGGGGTATCACATCTTCTAAATAGTCTGCCGCCAGCGTGCGCCGCTCGGGGATGTAGTGCAACAGGTGCACTACCGAACGGTTCTGCTCTGGCTGGCGGTTCCATGTAACCTGCAGGGTAGTGGGCGCGTCTGCAATCACCAGTGGGTTGGGCAGAAGCATCTTCAACGCATTTAGCACTAGCTGCTTATAGAAAGTCATACCATATTGCGCGAAAGTGCTGAACACGGGATGCGCCAGATACACCACGCGCCCTTTGCTCAGGGCGGCGGGGAGTTCTGAACGCCTGGCTGCTGGCGTATGTGCGTGACTGCAGAAGTGCTGGTAAGTGCGGTTAAAGTAGGGCTCCCAGATTTCACCCAGTACCTCCGCTCCCTCTGCTGGCGACACCTTCTGTCCACGCAGATACATCACGTACTGCGTATCGGCGACGCCCTCTGCCAGCGCTCCAAACGGACGCACGAAGTCGGGCGCGTAGGGTAAATCGCCTTCATAAACCGCTGGGAATGCGCTCAGCGCGAAGCCGGAGCCATCCTCACGCAGTCCTGACCGCCCTGTACACAGCAACGCACCGCCTGTGTCCAGATAAGCCTGCGCCTTTTGCGTCAGCGCATTGTTCAGCGCAACCTCATCAGGCAGAATTACCACGCGATAGCGACTCCAGTCGCTCTCGCCGTCGATAAAGTCGAACTGATGCCTGCCCTCTTGCAGGATGCGATACGCGCCCAGATTAGCGGGCGGGATGCGCACATGTTGGGGCTGGATCGCTTCCACGTTGAACACGCCTATCTCCACCACCGGCTTCGCTCCGATGCACCACTCTTCACGCTCTTCCACCTGCGAGTATACCGAACCGATGAGGTCGTAGGTAGCGGGGTCCAGCCTGCCTGAGGGGTGCAGCTGGTCGCCGATACTGCATTTTGCACCCAGTGCCAGCATCTGGAAACACTCGTACTCTAACGCGGCTTTCGGCTTATAGCTGTTGAAGTGACCCCACGAAACCGCAAACTTCCCCGTCATGCCCAGGCAGTCCAGCCCCAGCGTGCGGGCATAACGCACTGTTATTGGGAAATGCGCGTACCCCCACCCTCCCGAAGGCAGCGACTCCAGTTCCAGATGAGTATAAGTGTGCAGGCTAGGGCGAATGGACGGATTAATGTGCCCCGCGTTAAAAAAGATAGTGCAACGCTTGTTGCGGGCGCGCACCGCTGAGGCAAGGCGTTCTTTCGTGCGGTTCACCAGCAGGTCGCGCATTGCCTGCTGAGCTTTGGGGTCAGCGGGGTCCCAGCCCTGCTGTTCAAACTCCTGCAGCGCCCAGACGCTGAACACCTCGTTCTGGAAGATGATATCGAAGAAGATGCCGTCCACTTCGTCGCCAAAGCGTTGCAGCACCTCGTCGGTCTGTTCTATCACATAATCGATGTAGGGCGAGGCGAAGCAATGCTTATGCCATCCTGGCTGCAGAGGCGGTGGCCCCACGCGCTTACCGCTGACGTCTACCTCCAGCCACTCAGGATGCGTCCGCGCCATATATTCATCCCAACCGACGGTGATATAGATAGGACAGCGGATATCGTGCCGGTGGCACGCTTCAATCTGCAGCGCAAGCAGATCGCAAGTAAGGTGGGGATGTTTATTTGGAAAGCGCGTCTCGTGATAAATCCATCCATGGTGGCATCGGCTGAAAAGTGTCACCGAGTTCACATGCGCCCTTTGCAACCTTTGCACGAACTCATCGGCGTCGAACTCCGCGCCGATGCCGGGGATTTTCTCGGAAGTATGGAAGTCCAGGTGCACCTGCCGGTATCTTAACTCGTGCATCATCGTCTCCTTTTAGCCACCAGAAAGTTTGTATTGTAGCTTCTCCGCCAAGCTCAGATCGCCCTGCCTGTGGAGTCTTTCCCTTTTCGCGCCAGGAGATGGAGCACGGTATTGCAAATACCCATACCCGCCATAAACATAACAGGCTGCGTCAGCAAACAGACTGCCTCTGTGGAGTGTCCCCGTGTTTGGCGAATCAGGCGGATAACCAGTGCAGCTAGAGGTCAGTCTCCGGCGTGACTTGTGTGGGATCCCCAGCGCGCTGTCATTCTGAAGTCTATGTTGTTTGTCAAGGGGAAGCACTCACGTGCTTCACTACAAGCTGAAGAGTGCATCGTGCGCACTCGATTGACAGGTACGCTATGTTGGTAGTGGCGCACGCCAGTGCGCCTCCTGTCGTTCTGAGCGAAGCGAAGAATCTCGGTTTGGCGGTACCACGAGATGCTTCGCTTGCGCTCAGCATGACAGAGAGACAACACTGGAGGGTCGCGCTCCGTCGCGCCCAAGACATCGGACATGGTTGTTTGGACGCTGTTGAGGCGCTTCCGCCGTCTATCATGCCGAGTAAAGTGAAGAATATGCGCTCTACTTCACCAGGGTTTCAATGAGGCGGAACACAATTGCGCCGGTAGTAATAGAGCGTATCGCCGCATCGATCTCCGCCTGTCGGTCGCGCAAACGTTCTGCCATCACCCGTGTCGGCACGAAGATAATATCGCCCAGCTCTACCGCGCGCACTTTCTGGGCGGGCAAGACCTCGCCTGTTGCACGGATAACCAGTATCCTGTCCCGAGCGGCATCAGCAGTGAAACCGCCAGCGTATTCTATGTAATAGGATACTCTTTTGCCCGGCACGTGAAGCACTGCAGAGGGCACTACAACCGCGCCAGTAACCGCTACGGTTGTCGGTCGCTCTGGCACATAGATGATGTCTCCATCGCGCACCTCTACATCCGCCTCGCTGCCGGGTTTACGCAAAGCGGTTACCAGGTCAATGCGCACATTGCCAGCTGGTAACAGGTCCTCCTCTTTCAGCGGGCGCGCCTGAGAAACCAGGTCACGGGTGAAGAGCGAGGCGGCTTCGGCGATTTTTTCCGGCGCGGCGGCAGGGTTGGCAGACACTGTTTGCCCAAGCAGCGCGGATGCGCTGGCGGGAACAGGAGTAGCAGGCTGAGCCAACCCCGCAGCAAAACGTACCCGCTCCACGTCGGAACGCGCCAGCTCGCGTCGATACTCTTCCTCGTTCACAATCCTCAGCACCTGCAGGATACGTCCAGTCAACGTCTTTTGCAGGTCGCTTATCACCTGTTCCGGGCGACGTAGCAGCCGTGCTGCTTGCGGATAGGCAGTGTCCAGCAGTCCGCCTGCGCGCTTTACGATGTCGCTTAGCCGTTCGGTGGACGCCTGCAACGTATATGGGCCAGGCTCTTTGACCGCGCCGCGCAGATAGACCGTCATCGGCTTCAGGCGGAAATCACCGCGCGCCCTGACCGTCACCACATCGCCATCTTCCAACAGCGGATTCTGCGCTTCCGAACCCTTTAGAGCCTCGTCCAGACTTACTTCCACTGGTGGAGTTCCAGCAGGTTTTCTGGCTTTGGCAATCTCCACGCGAGCCGCCGCTTCGGGCAGGGGACCTCCCGCCAGTCGGATCAGGTCCGCAAGGCGCATACCCTGCGCGCGAGGATAGGTACCCGGCGACTGTATTGCGCCGTCTATGGTTACCACGTTCTCGGGGGTGAATTGCGCCTGCTCGCGCGTGTACACCATCAACACATCCCTGTCTTGCAAAGGCACATTGTGATCAGGGTCGTTGAGCATCGCCTTGCGAAGGTCGAGGGCAAGCAGAGTACCGTAGCTGCCGTCCGGGTTGCGCCGTTGCAGGAACGCACGCTCGACATAAGCATTGGGCAGCACGCCTCCTGCCTGCAAAAGCAGGTCCTGAACTCGCATGTTGTCGGCGCGGTAGTACACTCTCGGTTTCTGCACCGCTCCTCTTGCCTCCACCCTTCGGTCGCCCATCCACTCCACATCTTTGATGGCGTACACGACCAGCCGGTCGCGCCGTTGTAGGGGGATATTCGCTTGAGGGTCGCGCTGCAACGCCCGCGTTAAGGGTACCGGGATGAGCGTTTGTGTATTGTCCGGGTTGGTACGGAAAAGGTCAGCACGGTCAACGTATGCATCCTCCAGCAACCCCCGTGCCCGCTCTATTAAATCGGCGACCGTCATGCCCTGCGTCAGCGCATAGTTGCCCGGCTGGTCTACTGCGCCGTCCACGGTCACGATATTTGCGAAAATCGGACGGATGCTGTACACCTCTACGCTATCCCCGTCGTACAGGGGGGGATTGTTCTCCTCGCCGGATTCGAGCAAGTTGGCGTCGATGAGCTGACGCGCCTCGCCGGGGCGCACGGAGGCGACAGCTACCCTCTGTACAACGCCGGAGGGTTTTACACCGCCTGCAAAACCGATAGCGTCGCGCAGACGCTCTTTGGGCAGCAGCTCGTATATCGCAGGACGGTGCACTTCGCCGGATACACTCACCTGCACTTCCACCGGAGGAATAAAAATGACATCGCCCGGCTGAAGGGGTATATCCTGACTACCGTCACCATTCAGCAAGAACCGATAGAAATCGAAGGTATGCACGGAGCCGTCGGTGCGCTTGAGCTGGATACGCCTCAGCGAGCCGTTGTCGCTGGGACCTCCACAGGCGTAAAGGGCATTGAACAACGTGGCGACAGCCGGCATCTGGTAACTGCCGGGGGCGTACGCCTCCCCCGCAACGATGACAGTCATCGTACGCAACTCGCGCAGAGTCAGTGTTAGCCGGACATTGCGAATAACACGCGACATCGCCTTGTGCACAGTTTCTTCCAGCTGTTGCAGGGTTTGTCCGCGTGCCACAATCTTGCCGCCCATCGGCAGGGTTATCGCGCCCTGGGCGTCCACGCGCAGATAGACCTCTTGTGGCTCCAGTGTGTCGTTCCAGTAACGCAAAGTAAGCCCGTCGCCAGCCCCCAGCTGGTAACGTTCAGGCGCAGGCGCGAGTACGTTCATCCAGGACATCGCATCGGGACCGACAAAGTGCTTCAGCGCGTCCGCGGGAGGCATCACAAAAGGAGTTGTCGCCGAAGGCAGTGGCTGATGTGGCACGGCGGGGTAGGACAAACTGGGCTGTTGTGTTTCTCCCGACACAGGGGATTGGGGCACATCGGCAGGCAGAGCCTGCGAGCTGGTGCGGGGCTGCTGGGGCGTCGTTGCTTGAGTGGCTCCTCGCTCTCCTGGAGATTGCTGGGCAGGGCGGCTGCGCGGGACGGTAGCCTCCTGCTTGCTGCTACCGAACGTATCCTGCCCAGCAGCCTGTGCCTCGCCCCGTTTTTGCTCAGGGAGGGAAGGCTGTTCAGGAGGTATCATGGAGAGCGGGCTGGATTGCAAAGTGCCTTGCAACAGCATCTGAAAGTACAGCCGGCGCAAAGTAATCGCCTCTCGCGCCTGTTTGAAGTAGCTGTAGCCGAACTTCTCCAGAGGCGTAGTCTGACGAGCACGTGTTTCTGGAAGCGTTGCAGGAGTGTTATTAACCGGCGCAGGAGTTTTTGCCTCCTTGCTGCCTGCGCCGTCGCCAGGGGACAACAGGGCAGGAGAAGTCGGCGATGGCGCTTGTTGTCCTGTTTGTGCGAAGGACAATGTGCCCAGCAAAATCCATAAGGTCAGGAACACGCCAGCTTTGCGCACGCTACATCCCCTCCAGATACGGTTTCGCCCTCACAGTATATCACGTCGTTGCGAGTTTCGTCAAAACCTCACAGAGCACTACAGATTGCGGAGTATCTCGCCGATAATCTTCGTGGATGCACCTCACAGGATCGTGGGGGAAGGAACATCATTCTCATGGAGGAGAACGATGCGACGATCGCCATTGTACAACGGAGGGTCAATGTCGATAGGCGCGGTCAGCGCGCTCACCGGGGTAGAAGTGCATACTCTGCGCTACTGGGAGAAGGAGTTCAGCGAGTTCCTCAAACCCAGGCGCACCGGCGGCAAACAACGTCGCTACTCGGCAGACGACGTGACGCTGATCCTGGAGATCAAGAGGCTGTTGAAGCAGGAGATGTATAGCATCGCTGGGGCGCGAAGGGTGCTGGCGCAGAGCTACCACGATAGCACCTCTGCACGTACCGCTGCTTAGCCAGATAACCGGCGTGGGGAGTGTCTTAGAGACCAGGAGCAGAAGCCAATGCCCATTACTCCATGGGATCCTTTTATCCCATATACGGCACGAGACATTGAGGAGTTCACCTCTGCCGGCGTGGAAGGTGTTGCTGTCCAGCGGATACGCCTGGAGCGCGATCGGCAATCACTGTATACGGCGGACGTATTCCTCTATCACCGCCATCTCAAGCGGCGCATGGTGTGGCAATTCATCACAGTCAATGTGCGAGGTGGCAACCTCTATCTGGACTTCCCCACGCCGTTTCGGCATCTTGGCGCAGCATGGCAGGATCTGCTGACTCGCGCGCTGATAAGCGCATTGCAGGCGGCACAAGCAAACCCGGAGGCAGCGCAGGGGCTTATTCTCAACGCGGACTTCCCGGTACCGGATGACGTGCCCGGGCTGAACGGAGGCGGGGAAAACAGAGTGGCGCCAGGCTTTGCCTGGAATGAGCTGTACATCCACAGTGCCAAACGGTACCTGTTCGCTGCTGAGCACGTGCAGGCAATGCGCGTGCTCGATATGGGGTGTGGAACGGGATACGGCGCGAAGATACTTGCCAGGCAGGCGAAGCAGGTAGTTGCTGCGGATGTGGACGCTTTCCCCTTGCGCTATGGTGAACAGACCTATCCCGACCCCAAGGTTCAGCGCGTGTATATCGCGCCGGTAAGCAACAATCAGGGCTTGCCCTTTGAGGATGGCTCTTTCGATGCGGTGGTCAGCTTCGAGGTCATCGAGCATGTGCCTGTTGAACAGATGGAGGCTTTCTTCGCCGAAATCACACGAGTACTCAAACCTGATGGCGTTGTGGTTCTCTCTACGCCCAACAAGCGCGTGTACATCCACTACCCGGACCCCTATCACGTGTCGTTGATGACGCTTGAAGAGTTCCGCCAGCTACTGGAGAGCCGCTTCCATAGTGTGCAGCTCTTTGGACAGGTTCGTTCAAAGGGGCTAATGCATACTGGGATGGAGTTCGACATCGTTGCCGAAACAGATGACGGACAGGAGATTTACCTCGCGCTATGTCGCGAATACGTCGGGGATGTGCGAGCGATCGCCCTGCCTCCTCCGACGGTTTGGGAAGTTGCCTCTGCGGAGGAAGTTCTTGCGCAAGGACGCCTTCCGGTTAGCGTTATCGTGCATACACGCAATGAGGAACATAACATCGCCGAGTGCCTTGATTGCGTAAAGAACTGGGCGGGCGAGATCATCGTGATGGATATGGAAAGCACGGACCGCACGGTGGAGATAGCTCGCCGTTACACCGATAAGGTATACCATCATCCACTGGTACACGACTTTGACCTGGCGCGTAACGCCAGCGCGCAGCACGCACGCTATGAATGGATCCTGTACGTAGACGCTGATGAGCGTGTCCCCAGCGCGCTGGTAGATGCGCTGAGGCAGCTGTTGCCCTCACAGGATGAAGCGGTGGCAGCGGTCAAACTTACCTACAAGAACCACTTTTTGGGCAAGTGGATACGTTATGCCGGACAGTGGTACCCCGGATACAAAGCGCCGATGCTGCTACGTAGAGGCAGGTTCGAGTGGCTGGGCGCAGCGCACGAGGGGGTGAAGGTGTTCGGCAAAATTATACTCTTCCCGCCCGATGATCCCAATTGCGCCATCGAGCACTACTCGATGCCCACCCTGGAGCATTACATGCGCAAGCTAAACCACTATTCGCAGAGCGCCGCGCAACAGATGCTGGACGAAAGCGCTCCCTGCTCGTGGCAGACGCTTGCCGCAGCGATGGGATACGCCTTTCGCTACTACTATGACGAGACGCAGGGGTACCGGGATGGGGCGCACGGATTTCTGCTCTCTGCCTGCGCCGCGATGAGCGCGCTTGCCGACCAGATACGTTACGCCGAACTGCGTCTGCGCGAGGGTTGGGAAGGCAACGAGATGCTATCCCCCAGTGCGGAAGAGTTTTTCCGCTTCGCGGCGGATGTAGCGGCAGGCAGGGTGCAGGTGGCTCAGAAGAAGCTATCTCATATCCTGTCGATTTCCAGCGGTGCAGCAACAACGCCAGCGCCGCCTTCCTGGTGGAGCAGGCTGTGGCAAAGGCTTCAGCGAGATTCCGGAGGCAGTGTAGCGTTCGTTGGGGCTGCGGTCAATCAACCGCTCAGCGGAAGCTGGAGCAAGGCGTCGGAAGGCGAACTGGCAGACGCGCTCGTCGCGTTCGGCGACGAGTGGCGCGAGGCGACACACACGCTCCGTGAGGGAGGCAGCTTCTTTGTTGGTACGCCGATGTTTCCGCCGCAGCCGCAGGTCTGGCGCGAAGAGATAGAGCAAGCCTTTGACGCTACCGTACACCTGATAGACCCCGAGCGCACATGCCCCTGGCTTTTCGCCTTTGGGTGGAAAGGGCGACGGGTGGAGCCGGTGCGTCGTCGAGTGCTCATGACCACACATCAGCGTGCATTAGAAATGCTTGGCGGCGGCGAAACGCAGCTCTTCGAAACGCTACTGGCGTTGCGCGAGCAAGGCGTAGCGGCGGATGTGTCGGTATCCATGCGCCTGCCGGAGGAGCCTTATGCGCTGATACACGCCTTCAGCCTGTATCACGCGGACAAAGTAGACCTCTTAGAACGCACCGGCAAGCCGCTGGTGGTTTCCACCATCTTCCGCGACAATGCGGCGTTCTATCCGGTGACGGTAGGCGCGGCGGTGTTTCGACAGCAGGAGGCGTCGCAGGTGGAAGAGGCTCTGCGGGCGTGGAAAGAGGGACGATTGCGCGTACAGGGCGTAGAACCCCAATCGCTGGATGAGCCGGAAGACCTGCGGCGCGTTAAAGAGCGTGTTGTGCGGCGGGCGCAGGTGCTGCTGCCAAACTGTCGGTGGGAGCTTTCCTCATTGCGAAGGTACTTCCGGTTAGGCTATAAACCGGCGCAGGTCGTGCCCAACGCCGTGCGCCCAGAGAGGTTTACTCAGGCAGCGCCCGATGCTTTCGCACAACGGTTCGGCTCACGCGATTTTGTACTGTGCGCCGCGCGCATCGAGCCGTTCAAGAACCAGCTCATGCTGATCTGGGCGCTGCGCAGCACGGGCATTCCTCTGGTATTAGCAGGCAGCGTATCCGACCCCGAGTACGGGGCGTTGTGCCGGCGGTGGGCAGGGGAAAACGTGCATTTCGTAGGCGAACTCTCGCCTGAATTGTTAGCCAGCGCATACGCGGCGGCGAGAGTGCATGCGATGCCTTCATGGGCGGAGACGCCCGGTTTGACGAGCCTGGAAGCCGCGCTTGCTGGTTGCGCGATCGTGGTAGGTGATCAAGGAGCAGAGCGTGAGTACTTCGGCGACTTTGCCTTCTATTGCAACCCCGCCGACGTGGATTCAATACGCGAGGCGGTGCTGAGGGCTTGGGAAGCACGTGACACAGCAAAGCGCGAAGCGTTGCGTGAACATATCCTGAAGCATTACACCTGGTCGGAAGCGGCGCGGACTACTGCAGAGGCTTACGAGCAGATACTGCAGGCGCAAAACGCTATCCTGGCGATACCCAGCTGGAACGAGCCACAGACCTGGCAACCGATAGTGCATGAATACCTTCGGAGTCACCAGTCTGGCGACGGGGCTCTGCTCCAGTTATATGCGGGCGCGTATAACGCCTTTAGCGCCGAGGCAGCATACGATTTGCTGGCGCAGTATGTGTACGCACTGGGTTATGACCCTGAACAGTGCGCGGATATCGAGATTATAGACCATTTACCCGAAAACTTTTGGGGGAGGGTAATCCTGACGGGAAGTCGATACGACTCCATTGTGCTCGCTCAGTATGGCAGTCAGTGTGAACACCTGCAGCAGAGAGCGGCTTAACGCATTTCTGTCGCCGAGGCTTTATAGACGGCAGGGCAGCAGGGAGGCTGGAGAGGATGCAGCAGACAACAAATCAACCGTTACATATCGTGTGGGAGGGGGCGTTTCTCGCCCGGCACAGCCTCGCGCTGGTGAACAGGGAGCTGGTTACTGCGCTACACCGGCTGATGCCGGAATGGCAGTTCTACCTGATACCGCATTCCACCGACGACGGCGTGCTACGCGGCGACGCCCGCTGGAGATTCATTGAAGAGCGGATGCGCCGCCTGCCGCACCATGTCGACGTGTGGATACGCCACCATTGGCCTCCTAATTGGCAGCGCCCCAACGCCAATCGGTTCATCGTGATACAGCCATGGGAGTTCGGCTCTATCCCTGTAGAGTGGGTGGATGCCATCAACCGCAACGTAGACGAGCTGTGGGTTCCTTCCAGCTTCGTACGTGAGTGTTACGTGCGCGACGGCGTGCAGCCAGAGAAGGTGTTTGTGGTTCCGAATGGCGTCTCCGAAAGCTTTTTCGAACCCGCTACGCCGATGGAACTGCCCACACAAAAGCGATTTCGGTTCCTGTTTGTGGGGGGTACGATACCCCGCAAGGGCATCGATATCCTGCTGGACGGTTACACACGCGCCTTCAACCGCTCAGACGATGTGGCGCTGGTAATTAAAGACTTCGGTACGAACACTTTCTATCGCGGGCAGAACTTTGTGGAGCAAATCCGCTGGTTCCAACGGCAGCCCGACGCGCCCGAAATCGTCTATATTGACGACGAACTGGACGAACAGCAGATGAACGCGCTGTATCGCGCCTGCCACGCGCTGGTACACCCCTATCGCGGCGAAGGCTTCGGCTTGCCCATCGCGGAGGCGATGGCGTGCGGTCTGCCCGTTATCGTTACCGGATTCGGCGCGGCGATGGACTTCTGTAACGAGCAACGGGCTTTGCTGATTCCAGCCGGTGTGGAGTACTTCCCGGACAATCTGGTCGGCGATATGGAGACGGTCGGTCGCCCGTTCTGGGCGAAACCGGAACGCAACGCGATGGAATCGCTTATGGAACAGGTATACCGCGACTACGAGAGCGCAAAGGCAGTTGCCGAGCGAGCCGCCCGGTGGGTGCGCGAAAACCTGACATGGGAGCGTGCTGCACAGACGGCGGTAGAAAGGCTGTCCAGCGTTGCAGCAAGGTCTCCTGACGCAGATGCCGAGTCCATCATCTACCGCGCCGCCGACTACGTAGCGCAAGAGAGCTACGACGAGGCGATTGTACTGCTGGAGAGGCTGCTCCGTACGCAGCCGCAGCAATTGAAAGCCTACTGTGGGCTGGGAGTAGCCTATTTTCAGGCAGGCAGCATCGCGCGAGCGGAGGGGGCGCTGCGACAGGGACTGCAGGTCGGTGAGGACTTCGAACTGCATTACCATCTGGCATACATCCTGCAGCAGACAGGGCGTTTGCAGCAA
>JANWYZ010000072.1:0-12163 GCA_025054895.1 bacterium
GCCATCCATCCCAGCATCCGCACGGCAAAGGTAATCTGCTTCTCACTGCGCACCGCCATGTAAATCATCCAGACCATAGCGACGCTTTTGAGAAAATCTTGTGCTCCAGAGAAAGATTGTGAACGATAGAGCGACAACGGCACCGACAACAACATGGCGCCCCACAATGCCAAGAACCACTTCACGTACCAGCCTTCTACCAATTTCTGTCTGGCAAGTAATAGACGAACAAACAGTCCGGTAGATGTAATACTTGCGATGAACAGAGGGATGCGCAAAAGCGCCAGCTGCGGGAAAAAGTCCATAGGACGCATGTAGTACAGCGCGATAAAGGCGAGAGCTCCGGCGTAGGGGCTTACCAGAAACACACTGCCGGCAACGAGCGCTGCGACTGCGCCAAAAACCAGCTCCACAGGTACAAGCAGCAATGCAATACCGGCGGTCAACGCCACGCCAGCCGTAATCCCCCAGGTTAGCGCATCACGGCGTATTGCAGAAATACCCGCCTGCGCTCCCATCAACATCCCTCCCGACGCTTGAGCACTGTCCAGATGGTCAGGAGAATAATCTTCAGGTCCAGCCACAGCGACATGTGATACAGGTACATCAGGTCGTAGCGCAGTTTGTCGTAGACGGTAGTATGGTAACCGCCCATCACCTGCGCCCAACCCGTAATGCCCGGCTTGATACGATGGCGTTCATCGTAATGTGGAATGCGCTCGCGATACTCCTCCACGAAGTTGGGGCGCTCCGGGCGTGGACCCACAACGCTCATGTGTCCCCACAGCACGTTGATAAACTGAGGCACCTCGTCCAGCTTGGTGGCGCGCAAAATGCGCCCAATCGTGGTGATGCGCGGATCGCCCTTGCTCGCCAGTACCGGACCTGTGATTTTTTCCGCGTCTCGTACCATGGTACGCAGCTTATAAATATAGAACGACTTACCGTCTTTACCTACTCGTTCTTGCTTATAAAGGATGGGACCCGGGGAGCTCATCTTAATCGCAATAGCAGCAACGAGGAGAAAAGGAAAGCTTATCAGCAACCCAACGATTGAAAACACTATGTCAAACAAACGTTTCGCAACTAGCAGCTGCTTGGAGGGCAAGCGAGGGGTGATGTCTACCACCGGAACATCGCCTACTCTGTCCGCAACGGGACCGCTCAACACCACCTCGACAATACCCGGCACCACTTTTATCTTCACATGTCGGTGTCCGTTACTGACCAGCATCTCCGCCAGCCGCTGTTGCCACGTGGGAGAGTAGGCAATCATCACCTCATCCACGTCATACTCGTCTACAATGCGCTCAATATCCGCGCGTGAACCCAGCACCCGCAGTCCGGTAATTGAACACTCTATCTGGTCGTCCACAAAGCCGACAACCTCGTAACCTGCCTCTTGCAGATTGCGGGCTAACAGATGTCCAACTTCACCTGCTCCCACGATGAGTACCCTTCGCTTCTTTGCCATTTCGCTCTCCTGAGGTACGACGGAAAGCAGTTGCTCCTCCTCCTTCACGGGTTGTTGCCAGACGGCGGCTTCCGCACGGGTATCTCTCATCCGTTACCTCCGACCTCTTCCTTCCCCAACACATCCTCCCGCCGCACCTCCACGCGCGCGTTGGGGTCTACAGGGACAACGTGCGTCTTCTCAGCCTCCTTCGCTTGTGTACTCTTTGGGGCGCTGACACGCTTGCCTTTTGTCTGTCGTACCGCTACTGGCGCTGCACCAGAAGATGCCTTTGCTGTGCTAGGCGGGGGTAACTCACCTTTACCGTTCGTGTGGTAGTAGTGGCTGTGATAGTAGTAGCTGTCTACCATTTCCGGCGCAGCATCGTTCAGCACTACGCCAAGCAGCTTCACCTTCGCCTTGTTCAGCAGGTGCCGCACCTGCAGCTCGCTGCCGCGCGGAATATGGTTGGCGCGCACAACCACCACAACACCGTCCACCAGCGAAGCCATCACCGATGCATCGGCAAACACCGCCGCGCTGGGCGTATCGAACAGCACGATGTCGCAGCTCTGTTCTAACGCTTCCACCACCTCCTGCATCTTCTGCGAGCGTAGCAGCTGCCAGGGGTTCTTCGGTATCGGTCCGGCAGGCACCAGCACCAGGTTATCCACCTCGGTCGGTCGAAGCACCTCGGCAACCTGTAGCCCATTTGCCAGCACCGAACTCAGTCCGATGTCATTGCTCACGTTGAACACTTTGTGCAGCGAGGGACGGCGCATGTCGCCATCCACCAGTATCACGCGCTTACCGCCTTGCGCCAGAGTGATAGCGAGGTTTGCGATAGTAGACGTACCACCCTGCCCCGGACGTACCGTCGCTACCATGATAGATCGAATGTCCGGATGCTCCTCGAGAGTGAGCAACAAGTCCTCACCGACGAAGCGATACGACTCGGCGTGCGGGGAAGCGGGCTCTACATGCGTAATCTTGGGCAGCAGGTTCCTGTCGCCGCTCTCTAAACGGGGAATGATGCCCGTGACAGGCAGACCTATCAGCTGCTGCGCGTCGTGTGTGGTCTTAACGGTGTTGTCAACGACCTCCAGCCCCACTGCGATGCCGACACCCAGGAACAGGCTCAGCAAGATGGCAGCGATAATCACCTGCATCGGGTTCGGACCGGCGCGAACGGGACCTTCCACTGCAGTGGAACCCATCAGGGTGATGAAGCTTTCAGTGTTCGCATTCAGGTTAAGCAATGCAGCCTGATACTGGTTAAACAGCCGATTGTAGCTGTCTAATGCCAGTTGATAATCAGCGGTAGCCGCTTGCAAATCCACATCTAACCCCTGGTAGTTAGACAGTCGCTGTTCATACTTAGCAACCTGGGTGGTTGCTTCAGACAATGCACTTGCCAGCTCTCGTTCCTTTGCCTCCAGCGTACGGATCTCTTCACGCAAAGCAACGTAAGCAGCGTTCGCTATACGCGGACGTTTCTGTTCTTCCTCCTGTAACTTGCGTTCCACCTCGCGCAGGCGCCTTTGCAGCTGCTGCATGATGGGGTTCTCTTCCGTATAGGTGCCTCTGAGGCTGTAATACTGAGCCAGCAGATCGGCGTGCTCTTTTTCCAACGCTTGAGCAGCGGCGGTTTTCGCCACAGGGTCGGGGAGCGTTTCTGGGGTCTGCGCGAACTGCCTGCGCTTCGCCGCCAACAACGAACGGGTGGAGGCAAGTTGCGTTTGCAGGTCCTCCACCTTCTGACGGAGTGGGTTGAGTACAGAATAGTCACCTTGCACGGCAGATTGTAAATCAACAATACCTTTCTGCTTCCGTAGTTCCTTTAGCGCCTTCTCTTTTGCCTCGAGCTGCTTGCGCGCATTCTCCACCTCGCGTTTCAGGAAATTCACGTTGTTACGTAAACTCTGGCGGCTGTATTCCTCATAGAACTTCTTGAAGGCAACAGTAAAGGTATCTACAATCGCTTTTGCTTGCTCTGCCCTCGGCGCTTTAGCGGTAAAGACGATGAGGTCCGTGTTCACACGCCCTCCCTCACCAGGAGCGCTGTTAACCTGCGCCTCAATCTGATTCTTCTGGCGCATCTGGGCTATCTCTTCACGAGTAAGTCCTGTATCGCTCAAGACGGCGACGCTTGCTTTCTCTGGCGACAACGGCTCGCCGGGCAATGCCACATCAGCGTAAGTCTGGGTCATCGCCATTTCTACCACGCCCGGCGAGTTTGCCAGCTGCAGCAGGGTTGCCAGCTTGCGATCGCGCGCACCGCGCTCTTCGGATGCTCGCGTGTCCCCGGGCGGTCGCAAAATGCTCTCTGACGGCTGCACATACCGATAGGCAATGTATTGCCTCCCGAAGAACTGTAGACCGATTAACGCTGTACCGACAGTGATGATAACCGCAGCCAGTATCAGCCAAATCCGCTTACGCAGGATACGATATATTCGCCAGAAATCCCACTGATTGGTGCTCGCTTCGCTCATGATGACCGAATTCATACGCCTCACTCACTCCTTTGCTTGCCGTCGTTCGTTTGCTTCCCGACCAGCTGGTGCTGCACGATGGGCACCAGTTCACGCGCAAACGACCGCGCGATCTCCGATGCACGTTCCTCATTATCGGCAACAGGCACGATGATTCGCAGTAACGCGCCCATCGCAGGACGATGCAGCAACCTGTCCTGTAAAAGATACCAGTTATGCCGGAAGATACTCGGCGTCACACGCCCACCTTCTATAAAGCAATAAAGGACCACCTGCTTCTGCTCGTTCTTCTGCAGCAAGAAACGGTTCATCTCCGCCTCGTACTGCCTGCCGTCAGGTGCAACCATCGGCACTCGTTCCACTTCTTTCTTTTGTATCGCCCAACCGCCGCCCGGCAAGCAGTACCCAGGAGAGTGGAAGGTGTTCTTCCGGTGTCCATATATCACCAGCACATTGACAGGATACCCTGCCGCATTGGCGTAGTTGCGTACAATGTAAGCGTCGGGTGTTAGCATCTGTTTAGACAGGTCGTCCAAATCTTGTTGTTCCACCATCCGAAAACCTGCGATGGTGCTCGGTACCTGATTCGTATCTATCGGAAAAGTGACGACGCGATTCTCCGCCTGGCGGGCGTACACCACCATACCCCACGCCAGCAGAAACATCGCTATCACCACCACGTAGTTCGGGCGATAGTCTTTTCTCATTATACCTTCTCCACCAGTTTTTTGACACCAAGAAGACTCAATGCTGAGATAAAGAACAAAAATGGCGAAGAATAGTCATGGAAAAAAGTCATGGCAAATTCCTGGCTGATATAATGTCCCATCACTACGATGGCGGCAATACGCAGTACGTTCGCTACCATCGTAATCGGTATACCAGAGAGGAACACCACGCCTTTCGCCCATAACCTTCCCTGCGTCAGGTAACCGACCAGCGCAGCGATGCCCAATATCGCTACCATCGAACGGATACCGCTACACGGCACAGCAACCTCCACGTCGAAGCGCGGCGTCCACATGTGTACCCCTTCCCGTTCGATAGGCACGCCCACCAGGCCCAGTAACATGGTAGAAGCAGCCGCGCTGAAATGCTGCAACGGTACGCTGAGCAGTTCGATAGCAAAGTCAGGCCAGGGCACAGCGAAGTAGAGGAAGAGATATGGAAAGAGCACCACCCGCATCATGCGTGTACCCACAAGGTACCACGCCAGCCCTCCCAACGCCACCGGAACTGCCAACGCCATGAGGAAGCTGACCGAAGCCCACTCACTGGCGATCTGCATCAGCAAACCCGTTGCCAGCACAGGCAGTCCCCACCAGCATACCTGCAAGGGTGTTTGGCGTATCACCTCCCGCTTGCGCCAGAGTAAGAACAAGCTAACCAGAGGAACCAAAAACCCATGTGAGAACTCGTCGCTGTTTGACCACCGGTCGACGAGGAACGCAAAACTCGGTGCGAAAAAGCCGATAAAAAGCACGACCAAGGCGGAAAGAAACACCACCTGCCGACGGTCTAACGAAGACGCCGCCTGCTGTTGACCCACCATCTCAACTTCCATACACTTCACTCCTTCATCCGCATCGTGGACAGGCGAACCCCAGTACAGCCTATTTCCTTACTCACCACGAGGTCTACCGCCCCGTTTCTTCCCCCCACTTATACATAATGCAAGAATCGTACCATTCTTGAGGGTACACACCTGCTCGGACAGAGAATTTTATAATTTTTTCGGCTAAAACAGGTAAAATCACGAGGATTCGGTGCCCCGATAGATGTGTAGTAACGCTGCAACAGCCTCAAAAGCTCTGTCCCAGCGTGACGTAGGTAAACACTTTGCGCCTGCCCGCCGCGATGTCCAGTCGGATTGCTCCAAAGGGGCTGAAAAAGCGCACGCCCACACCAGCCCCAGCGTTGAGCCGAAGGCTGTCCCCCCTTCGCCATGCGTCGCCAGCATCGAGGAACACTACTCCTTGAATGCCTTCCAGAACGGGCACGCGCAGCTCCGCACTGAGCAACACCATCCGGTCGCCGCGAAACTGGTCGAACTCGTAACCGCGTAAGTCAAACCCTCCAAGCCAGAACCCTTCGGACAGGGGTAAATCCTTTGTAGAGAAACCTGCTACAGTTCGTAGCGCAAAGGTGCCGCCATCGAGAGCGTGCCAGTAGCCGCGCACATCCAGTGTGGCACGGTCAAAAGCGAAGTCGCTTCCCCAGGGGTGCTGAGCATACTCCCACCCACCCAGCAACCAGATCCCCTTTCGGGGATTTAGCCGATTGTCGCGCGAGTCGTACTGCATCTGGATACCCGCTGCAACCACTCGTCCTCGATTCAGCGCCTTCTGCCCAAAGGAAAGCAAGTAGGCAGGCGCGTCGTCGTAATCTACCCAGTCATTACGGAAGGTAGCAACCATTTGCAACCGGTCATTCCACTCCTTACCGAAAAGCAGGGTGTAGCCCTGCCTTCTCTCGAAAGTGCGCAGGGTGATGTCGGTCTCTGAAAAACTGGGGCGAAAAACCGATTGCAGGTTATAGGCAATGACGCCTGCTATCAGGTTCCACCTGGTCAAACCCGGGTCTATGTAACGCAACAGATACGCCTGACGCTGTTCGCCTTCGTCTGGTCCGCCATCATAGTAAAAAGTGCCGCGTTGCCACTGCAGTTGCAGACTCTGCCCACCGCCTAACAGGTTGGCATCAGAAAACTCGAGATAACCCAGCAAGCCCCGTCGTGAGGTGTAGCCGAGCGCTGCCGCGAATTGTGTGGTGTTCAGCTCATCCACAATGATATTGACCAACACCTGCCCCAATTCATCAGCAGGTTCAGGCGCGATCTGCACATCTTTGAGATACGATAGCCTGCCTAAACGCTCGCGCTCGCGTTGCAGTTTGGGCAGAGAATATATCTCCCCCGGACGCAGCTGCAGGTTGCGCAGAATGGCGCTGCTTCGAGTGCGTCGGTTGCCGGTTACACGCACGCCGCTGATGCGTCCCTCCGCAATCCGCACAATCAACGTACCGTCCGGCTGCCGGTCGAAACCGATAACTCGCGCTAGCGGGTAGCCCTTCCTCTCGTATAGATGTTGAATAGCTTCAGCATCCTGACGCAACTGCTCCTCGTCGAAGGAGCTGCCCACCCTGATCTTCATCGCCGACAACAGCTCCTCCGCCGACAAGACAGTGGAGCCGTCGGGTTGAGAGCCCTGGAAGCGGATAGCTGTTACCGTTTGCGGCTGAGCTACGGCTGCCTCAACGATAATGCTCATTGCGAGTATAGCTATGAAGTAGCGGTACATCCGAGCCTCCTTTTCAATAGAGCACCTTGCCGATAATGCTGCTTAATGGAATGGGACCGAATGCGCGACTATCTTCGGACACCTCCAGATTATCGCCGATCACGTAGATGTGGTTTGCGGGCACACGCGTGCCATCGGGCGCAGTTTCGTAAGGCAAAGCCACCACCCGCTTCACCAGCAGCTGCCCGTTGCGCGTAAATACCACCACGTCGCCATGCTTTAGCGCACCGAATAGTAGACCACCTTTGCCCACCAGCACTACCTGCCCATCGCGGAAGGTGGGCTCCATTGATTTACCCTTCACCACCGACAGGGTAAAGAAGCTATGATAGAGGAAGGCGATAATCAAAAAGACAAATAAAGCTACGGCTTGCCTCAACCAGCGTTGTTGTTTCGCTGCCTGTTCAGGTTGTTCGGTTGGAGCAGGCTGCATGGAGGCGCCCCCTTTGTGATAATAGTTCCGTCTTGAGTATACTCTTTGAGGACAGCGCATTCAAGAGGAGGTCAGATTGCATGTCCCTTTGGCAAGGAGTGTTGCATAGCATTGCGCAGAACAGTGAGACGTGGATCGGGGCAAGCGTAGTTGTGCATATAGTGTGGGCACTGGTGTTGATACTGTTGGTGGTACAAATGCGCTCTGTAAGCAAACGCCTGCAACGGCTCACCGCAGGCGCAACCGGCGCCAGTCTGGAAAAGGTATTAGTGGACCACCTTGCCCGTGTAGAAGAGGTGGACACCCGCCAGAGACAAATGGAACAACGGGTATCCGCTTTAGAGGCTCAGATACCCTTGTGTGTGCAATACGTGGGGTTGGTGCGCTACGATGCCTTCGAAGACGTGGGTGGACAACAGAGTTTTTCCCTGGCGATGCTGGACGCTCTGCAAAACGGGATGATACTGACAAGCGTCTACAGCCGCACCGACGTGCGCGTGTACGCGAAAGCGATTCGACGGGGACAGCCCTCTCACCCGCTTAGCGAAGAAGAGCTGCAAGCATTACGAACTGCGCTCTCTTCCGGGTAAGGGGTACACGCCATGACATCTCCTAACGACAGTCAGCTGATAGAACGATGTCGTAACGGTGACCGCGAAGCTTTCGACGAGCTGGTGCGCCGTTACGAGAAGCAGGCGTACAACCTGGCGTACCGCCTCGCCGGCAATTACGACGACGCCAGTGACGTGGTGGTAGAAGCCTTCGTGCGCGCTTTTCAGGGTCTACATACCTTCCGTGGCGACGCCAACTTCGGAACCTGGCTCCATCGAGTGGTAGTAAACACCTTTCTGGATATGCGCAAGCGCACAAAAGGACGCCAGCACCTCTCTCTGGAAGAGCAGATCGAACTGGACGGCGATACCTTCACCCGCCAGATAGAAGACACCAGCCCGGGGCCGCAGGAATTGGTAGAGCAAGAGGAGCGTGAACAGATGCTGCAACGCGCTATCGCGCAACTACCTCCTGACCGCCGCATCCTCATCGTGCTGTATCATTTCGAAAACCTCTCGTATGAAGAGATCGCGCAGATGCTCAAGCTACCGGTGGGCACGGTCAAAAGCCGGCTCAATCGCGCTCGCCTGGCTTTGCGTGAGATTCTGGAACCCTTGCGGGAACTTTTTGGAAGGTAGTAGCGTCGAACCCTACGAAAAGCCTTCGGGCGGAAGAGTGGTGTAAGAACCATGCGCTGCGAACAGTTTCGTGAACTGATATCGGCATACATTGAACAGAGCATCGCGCCTCCCCTGGCGGCGAAGATGGACGAACACGCCGCGCGCTGTGGATCCTGCCGCACCGAGCTGGAAGATGTGCGCAGGTTGTGGCAGATGATGACGGAGGCGAAACGAGTGGAACCACCAGCTTCGCTGCACGCCCGCATCATGCAAGAGGTGTACGCGAACACGCCTGCCGTCCCCGCTCTACGCTGGTGGGAGCTGGCATGGCGTCCGCGTTTCGCCTTCGCGGCGGCTGCGGTACTGATGGTGCTTGCGCTGGTGATATGGTCGCGCAACACACACACCGACGCTATTGCGCTCAGCGTAGTCTCCAGTGGTGGTAATCCGGTAAGCCCTGTACCCATTAGCAACCTGCCGGTGCGCTTCGAGCCTTTCCTCACCGACGATGGCAGCCTGCGCTGGATGCTGAAAATGAACGCGCCCCGCCCAACCAGCGTGGAGGTTACTGCAGGCGCGCAGTCTGTGTGGAGCGGCACCGTGGCACAGGAGACCGCGACAGTACTGCCAGCGATGTCGCAGGGGGCAGTGCTGGAAGTGCGCGTGGTATGGGATGGCAGCATCACGCTACGCGCATGGTTACCCGCGGAGATTTCGCAAGAGGAACACAAGCCTGTGCTGGTGTTGAAAGAGCGCAGCATTGAGCAGACGTTGGGACACATCACACGCGCCTATGGTGTGCCTCTGGTGCTGGTGGGAGAGACCGATCCGCTCACGCGCGTTAATCTGGAATCCACTGGCGTGACACTGGACGAGATGTTAAGCAAGCTGGGTGAGAAGTTGAATCTACAGGTTTCTCGTGCCGAAGACGGCACCACCATCTTAACTGCCCGGTAACCCCATCCCGTCCGCCCTACCCAAACACACCGCCCCGTCACCCCGCGGGGCGGTGTGGTCTTACCCTCTATCGAACACCAGCAAGGCGTTGCTTATCTCTCTGCCCGGTCGGGTGAGATATCTGCCTCGTACCCACAGTCCGCTAGACGCCCCTCCGTCCAGATTCATCGCGTGGTATGCTCCCAGCGCTTTCATCACCGAAGCCATCTGGCGGACGGTGGCGCTTCGGCAGGTAACGAGCAGCAGCTGGTTATCCTGCGTTACGCCCACCGCGCTGCGCGCGCCCGAAAGGGTGAGAATCTTGGGGTGCCGAAACCCTTCAGAGACAGGATCGTAGGCGATGGAACCATTGGTTAACAGGGTTGGCCCGCAACCAAGAGCCTCCTGAACGTTGCTCCAGAAGCGGTCTTCTCTGCCATCAGAACGCACCACATCATACGACGCTCTATAGCCGACGCGAAACCGCTCCGCCAGCGAATTTGGCTCTCCGCGAAGATACAGAACGAAACCGTCGGGTGGAATGAACTGCGACCCGCTTCCTTTAGAGCGCACTACCCCACCGGACACCACAATCTGGACACCATCTTTCAGCCCTGTCTCAGTGCCCCAGTATCTGGTGAAAATGGTGGCAGTGTTGGCAGATTCCGGAAAACGGTTTATCCAGTAGGCGTACCACTCCCTGTACCCTACAGTCCCCCAGATGCTGAGTTGTAGCCTGTCGATACGCACCTCGTTGTACCTGCTAAACCCGATGATACACCCTACGTTCCCTTTGTGTACTATCGTGCCATCCGTAATTAGAGTGTGGTGAGGATTCTTGATAGGGTTGGACGTATATGCATCGAAAAAGCTACCGTTGATTGCAATGCTGGCGCCGTAGCGTTGGGCAATTCCATCGAGCGGCTCAACGCGCCCGACCAACCCTTTCGCCAGTCCTATTTTCACCTGCACGCGGGAAAGTGGAACTGCTTTACTTCGTCAACACGGCGGCTTGCCTGCCTTTCAGGTGTATCAACAATGCAGCGATGTCCGATGGGCGAACGCCGGGGATGCGTGAAGCCTGCCCCACACTGCGTGGGCGAACCCGTGAAAGCTTCTCCCGCCCCTCGTGAGAGAGACCGCGTATTGCATTGTAGTCCGTATCTTCGGGGATGAGCAGCCCCTCCAGCCTCTGGTGTTCCGCCACTTGCTGTTGCTGACGGCGCAGGAAGCCTTCGTACTTTGCCGCCAACTCTATCTGCTCTGCTACCTCGTGTGAAACAGCGACATCGGTAGGAACCAGCTGTACCAGGGTCTGATAGCTCACATTGGGGCGACGTAGCAACTCGTACAGACTTGTCGGAGCGTCTATCGGCTCCAGACCATGCGCTTGCAATAGTGGATTATGTTTGCCGGCGAGTACCGTCTCCTGCAGGCGTCTGGTTTCATGCTCTATCGCCTCGCGCTTGGCGAGGAAACGGTTCCACCGACGGTCATCTACCAATCCTATCCGCCTGCCAACAGGCGTCAGACGCAGGTCGGCGTTGTCATGGCGCAGGGCGAGCCGAAACTCTGCCCGTGCAGTGAGCATTCGATAAGGGTCCTGCACACCCTTGGTGATAAGGTCGTCTATCAGCACACCGATATAACCAACGTGCCGCTCCAGCACCATCGGCTCGCGCTCCTGCACGTACAGCGCGGCGTTGATACCTGCCACTAACCCTTGTGCTGCTGCCTCCTCGTAGCCCGATGTGCCGTTAATCTGTCCCGCAAGGAACAGCCCCGCAATCGCATGCGTCATCAACGTTGGTTTCAGCTGGTCTGGGTATACCATATCGTATTCCACCGCGTAGCCGGGGCGAATCATCACCACCTCTTCCAACCCCGGCAGCGTACGCAGGAACGCCAGCTGCACATCCTCCGGCAGGCTGGTGCTCATGCCCTGTACGTACAGCTCACTGGTATCCCAGCCCTCCTGCTCGAGGAAGACAGGGTGCGCCTCTTTGTCGGGGAAGCGCACGATCTTATCCTCAATAGACGGGCAATAGCGCGGACCGATGCCTTCGATCCTACCCCCGTACATGGCGGAACGATGCAGGTTCTCACGGATAATGCGGTGGGTCGCTTCGGTAGTGCGCGTCTGCCAGCAAGGAAGCAGCTCGCGCGGCGGGTTCAACCGTTCATGCAGGAACGAGAAAGGCGGCGCGTCGGCGTCAGACGGTACTAACTGCACACGCGAGAAATCCACGCTCTCCTTAGCGATGCGGGGGGTGGTACCCGTCTTGAAGCGCCCCAGGCGAAAGCCCAGCCCGCGTAGCGACTCGGACAGCCCTACCGAAGGCGGCTCACCCGCGCGCCCGGCGCGAATCTGCTTC
>JANWYZ010000072.1:12173-12467 GCA_025054895.1 bacterium
CAATGTGGATGAGTCCGTTCAGGAACGTACCCGAAGTGATAATCACCGCCCTCGCCCGCAGCTCACGTCCGTCTTTCAGACGTACACCCTGCACCGCACCGCTGTGCGTGATGAGCTCTATCGCCTCGCCCTGTATCAGCACAAGATTGGGTTGCGACTCGAGCACGGATCGCATATATTGCGGATAGAGCTGTTTATCGGCGTGTGCGCGCAGGGTGCGGATGGCAGGACCCTTGCCTGTACCGACGAAGCGGATGTGCGTCAGATTGAGGTCGGTAGCGATACCCATCTGCC
>JANWYZ010000073.1 GCA_025054895.1 bacterium
GCCTTCGCGCATTGGAACAACCTGCGCAGGCAGGTTTGTTTCCGTTATAGCCCACCATTTCAATGGTGGGCTATCAGGGAGGTAATCCCCAATTCACAACTTAACAGAGCAGTAGTAGCCACGTTTTACCTCACGAAGTATCCATCCGCAGGTTTGTCTGCGCCTCATGCTGTATCAGGACAGTCGCGCTTCTTTCCTTCTGGCGGCTACAGAGCCCCATAAAAGCTTGTGCCGCTCCACCCGGCAGCCAGACCGAACACGTCGGCAATAGTCGAGGCAAGGTCAGCGAAGGTGGAGCGAGTACCCAGTGCCACACCACCGTCTAATATGGGGCTGTAGCAAAGTAGGGGCACGTATTCACGCGAGTGGTCGGTGCTGGGAGTGGTAGGGTCGTTGCCGTGGTCAGCGGTGAGAATGAGCAGGTCGTCTGGGCGCATCTGCAGCAGCACCTGCGCTAACCCCTCGTCGAACTGCTCCAGCGCCTTCGCGAAACCATGTGGGTCGTTGCGGTGACCGTAGAGCATGTCGAAGTCCTCGAAATTCGCGAAGACGAAATCGGATGGGGCGTGCATCGCTTCCAGTGTGGCTCTCAGGTGTTCTGCGTTGTTGCCCGTGCGCACCGAGTGAGCGAAGCCTCTTTCAGCGAAAACCTGTCCAATAACGCCAACACCATACACTTTCCGCCCCGATTCTGCGAGCTGGTCTATCAGGTTGTGGGGAGGGGGCAGTGGGAAATCACGACGGTTCTCGGTGCGTTTGAACGAGGAAGCGTCTCTGCCGACAAAAGGACGGGCGATGACCCGCTGTACGTGGTGTGGCGGTTGCAAAATCTGTCTGGCGATTTGGCACATCTCGTACAGCCGCTGCAAGGGCACGACTTCCTCGTGCGCGGCGATCTGGAACACGCTGTCCGCTGAGGTATACACAATGGGGTAGCCGGTGCGCAGGTGCTCTTCGCCCAGCTGTTTGATGATTTCCGTGCCCGAAGCGGGGTAGTTGCCCAGGATTTTGGTGCCGATAGCACGCTGGAACGGTTCAACAACCTCTGCTGGAAAGCCCTGAGGGTAGGTAGGGAAGGGCTGCTCGGTGATGACGCCCATCATCTCCCAGTGTCCGGTAACGGTATCCTTGCCCACTGAACGCTCCTGCATCCTGCCAAAGGCTGCAAGGGGCTTTTGGGCGGGGGGCACGCCTCTCAGCGGGAGGATGTTCCCCAAGCCCAGCCTTTGCAGGTTGGGCAGGTGTAATCCTCCAACCGCATCGGCGAGATGCCCGAGCGTGTTGGGTTCGTTGTCTCCGAAATCGCCATAACGCGCAGCATCGGGGGCTGCCCCTACGCCACAACCGTCCATAACAATCAGGATAACCCGTTGAAACATCGCCGTCATATCGTCTCCCCTTTGTGCTCGACTATACCTGCAACCTTCGCCATCATGCAAGAGTGACTGCAGGTAAAGATGCCCGGCATGGGGAAATACAAACCGGAAAGTAGCCGACGGATGGCCAACGGACAAACACACCGTTTGAACTACAATATGCGTCACAGAAGTTCGGTGCTCTGGCGAGGACGCCGGGCAAGCGCCTCGATGTGCGCGGTTTCTTATCTCACAAAAGGAAGGAGGCATAACGATGAAAGCCGTCGTGATGGCAGGCGGTGAGGGAACTCGGCTACGTCCTCTGACCTCTCGCCGCCCGAAGCCGCTGGTTCCGATTATGAACCGCCCGATTATGGAGCATATCATCTTGCTGCTCAAGCAGTACGGCATTACCGACATCGTGGTCACCCTGTACTACCTCGCGGACGAGATTTCCGGTTACTTCGGCACAGGAACGGACTGGGGCGTGCGTATTGAATATGTTGTTGAGGAGACGCCTCTGGGTACGGCGGGAGCGGTACGTCAGGCGGCGGATATGTTGCGCGGCGAACCTTTCCTTATCGTCTCTGGAGATGCGCTGACCGATATCGACCTGAGCAAGCTGATTCGCTACCATCGCTCGAAAGGGGCGGTCGCCACTCTTGCGCTGGCTCATGTGCCTAACCCGCGCGAGTTTGGTGTGGTAATTACCGACGAGGATGGACGCATACAGCGTTTCCTTGAAAAACCAGACTGGAGCAATGTGTTCTCCGACACGGTGAACACAGGCATGTACGTGATTGAGCCAGATATTTTCGATCTGATGGAGCCTAAACGGGCTTACGACTGGAGTCAGGATATCTTCCCCCAATTGCTACGCGATGGAAAGCCGCTGTATGGATATATTATGGAGCCAGGCGAGTACTGGTGCGATGTCGGAACCATCGAGCAGTATCGTGAGGCGCACGAGCAGGTGCTGGAGCGCAAGGTACATCTGCAGCTGCCGGCGATGGAGTACGCACCGGGTGTGTGGGTGGAACCCGGCGCCCAGATCGACCCGGAGGCGGAGATACACCAGCCAGTGTACATCGGCAAACAAGTGACAATCAAGCGGTCCGCCCGGGTGGGTCCGTATAGCGTCATCGGCGATAACTCTATTGTCGAGGAGGGGGCGGTCGTCGAGCGCAGCGTATTGTGGGACTCGGTGTATGTGGGCATCGACAGCCACATTGCGTCTGCGGTGGTGGGTAGCCACTCCACTATCAAGCGCGATGCGAATATACTGGAGGGCGCGGTCATCGGCGACCGCGTATTCATCGGTGAAGGTAGCACCGTTCGCCCCAACCTGAAAATCTGGCCCGATAAGTCTGTCGAACCCGGTTCCACGGTGACCATGAGTCTGATATGGGGCAAGAAGTGGCAGGGTTCGTTGTTCCGAAACCTGGGCGTAGCGGGCATCGTCAACGTGGAGATCACCCCAGAGTTCGCCGCGAAACTGGCAGCAGCGTACGGCGTGCTGTTGCGCAAGGGGGCGGCGGTGTTGCTTTCGCGCGACTCGCACAAGTCCTCGCGCGCTATCAAGCACTCGGTGATGAGCGGGTTGCTGTCGGTTGGGGTGAACGTGTTCGACCTGCGTTCGATGCCTGTGCCCATTGCCCGTCACCACATCCGCGCCAGCGGCGCGGCGGGAGGCATGAACGTGCGCATCGCCCCCTATAACCCTCGCCTGACGCTCATCGAGTTCTTCGACAAGAACGGTATCTACATCTCAAAGGCGATGGAGCGTAAGATAGAGAGCGTCTTCTTCCGTGAGGACATCGTACGCACGGATATCGAGGGAATAGGCGAAATCGAGTTCGCCTCGCGCGCTATCGAGCAGTACCAATCTGACTTCTTCCAGCACGTGGACTCGCGCTGTCTGGGAGAGGCAAGATACCGTGTGGTGTTAGACTTTGCCTTCCATCGTATGGCTTCCATCTTTCCTACCATTTTAGGTAAGATGAACTGCGAGGTGATTGCGCTCAACGCTTACGCCGACCCCGAGCGCGCGCCGCATACCGAGCAGCAGGTGCGGGAACACTTGCGCAACCTGCAGCAAATCGTACAGAGCCTGCGGGCGGACGTGGGCGTACTGTTCGAGAGCGACGGCGAGCGGATGCGCATTGTGGATGCACAGGGCAACGTGCTCTCCGACCAGCGTCTGCTGGTCCTGTATGCGCTGGCAGCGGCGCGCGCTTACAAACGAGCGCGGATAGCTGTGCCGGTTACCGCGTCCAGTGTGGTAGAACCGCTAGTCACTCAACACGGGGCGACAGTGGTGCGCACCAAAACTGATGTGCGCACGCTGATGGACATCGCCGCTTCTGAGAGCGAGCCGGTGTTCATGGCTGGCGATGGCGAAGGAGGCTTTATTCTGCCGCAGTTTCAACCCTCGTTCGACGCCCTGTATGCTTTTGTGAAGCTGCTGGAGCTGCTTTCGCGAGCAAAGACCACTTTGCACGAGCTCGCCCAGCAGATACCCGCTTTCTTCCTGGTGAGGCAAAGCGTACAGTGCCCTTGGGAACTGAAGGGCAAGGTAATGCGGGTGATGACCAATGAATGCCGCGACGATGGCAGAGTGGAGTTGATCGACGGTATCAAGATATACCAGAACGGGCGGTGGGCGCTGATTTTGCCGGACGCCTCTGAGCCAGTATTCCACCTTTACGCTGAAGCAGAGAACCCCGAGGCTGCACGCGGATTGCTGGAGCGATACCAGAAGCGAATCGAGGAGATGAGGGAGAATCCGGGCAGGTGAACTGTTGCCATTTCGCGAATCGGTGAGAAAAACGTTGTGGAGGAGGAGTGATGGAACGAAGCACGGGTGACGGAAGCCTGTACTTGCGCCTGTCGTTGATGATGTTTTTGCAGTTCGCCGTGTGGGGCGCGTGGGCAGTGGTCATCGGCGGACACATGGAAAAAAATCTGGGCTTCTCGGGGAAGGAAATTAGCTATGTGTTCGGCACTACCGCCTTCGGCTCCTTGATATCGCCCCTCATCGCGGGGTGGATTGCCGACCGCCTGATGCCTGCTCAAATCTTCACTGCACTCTCACATTTTGTGGGAGCAGTATTGCTGTTTATTGCATGGAGGCAAACGGAGTTCTGGCCGCTGTGGACATCCATCCTGCTATATGCGGTGTTGTACATGCCCACTATCGCCCTGACCAATGCAATTGCTTTCCACCACATGAGAGACGCCCAGAAATTCGGCAACATCCGGGTCTGGGGCACAATCGGTTGGATCGCGGTGCAGTGGTTTATGGCAGCATATCTGCGTTTCTGGGAAATGCGTGCACCGGAAATCAGTCGCACGGGTGACTGCTTGCTGATCGCTGGCATCGCCTCTATCCTGATGGGGCTGTACTGCCTTACCTTGCCCAATACTCCTCCCGCCAAGGAAGCGAAGAACCCGTACGCTTTTCTGGAGGCGCTTCAGCTGAGAGTTAACCGCAACTTCGCTGTACTGCTGACCATCTCGTTTGTGGTAGCGATCGAACTTCCCTTCTACTATAACCTGACGTTCCTGTTCCTGACGGAGCCAAAGCCAGAGGTAGCCCGCCTCGGCAGTGGCATAGCTCTGCCTGAAAGCACGGCGCAGTTTGCCATGACGCTGGGACAGGTTGGCGAAGTGCTGTTGATGCTGTTGCTATATCCATCTATCCGCTACCTGGGGATGCGAGTAACCATCTTCCTGGGCATCCTGGCATGGCCGGTACGCTACGCGATATTTGCTATCGGCGAGCCCACGTGGCTGGTTATCGCTGCACAGACGCTGCATGGCATCTGCTACTCGTTCTTCTTCGCAGGCGGGATGATCGCTGTGGAGAGACTCAGCCCCAAAGACATCCGTGCAAGCGCACAGGGACTGCTGGTGTTTGCCACCAACGGTCTGGGGATGCTTATTGGGCACTTCCTTTCGGGACGTGTGCATGATTACTTCCGCACAGGTGAGGTAATTATGCTTAACGGCAGGGAAGTTGCCTTGCATAACTGGACCATGATCTTTATGGTTCCTATCGCTATCACGGTAGTGGCGGGGCTGGTATTTCTGGCGCTGTTCAACGAGCGTCGCTTCCGCGAGGACGCAGACAGCATCGAGCGCGGCGAGGTGGAGAAGGTGTATCCGAACATCGCAGGCGTTCCTTCGCAGGCGTAGGGGACAAGCAAAAAAATGGTGGAGCAGGGGGGATTCGAACCCCCGACCTCTACATTGCGATTGTAGCGCTCTCCCAACTGAGCTACTGCCCCAACCGCCGTATAGTATACACCATTTTGGAATCAGTTGCAAGCTGTAGCGCGCTGGCTAGGTTCGCAGGGAGCGCAGATACAGTAAGACAACGCACGTCTCGGTTCCGTTTAGCGCCCTGTTAAGTTATGATTTCGCGCCTGCGCAGGTTGTCCCAATCCGCGAAGGCGGATTTTGTTCCACCATAGCCCCCGATTTCAATCGGGGGCGGGATGCGCGAAATCAGGTCAATAGTGGACTGTCAGGGAGGTAATCCCAAATTCACCACTTAACGAAGCGCCAGGCAATGCACCATCTGGTGGCAGTGTCAGACTTCCATGCAACTTGACAGATTTCGTTTTTCGTATTACTATGCTGTTAGTTAGATTCCGCGCACAAGGGGGTGCAAGCCATGCCTGCACGCAAACTGAAAGAATTCCTCGATAGTCATGGCGTGAAGTATGTCAGTATCACGCACTCGCGCGCCTATACCGCTCAGGAGGTCGCCGCTTCCGCTCATATTCGGGGCAAGGAGTTTGCCAAAACGGTGATGGTGAAGCTGGACGGCAAGATGGCGATGGCGGTACTGCCCGCAACCCGCAAAGTGGACCTGGACGCGCTGAAGCAAGCTTCGGGCGCACAACGCGCGGAACTCGCTACGGAACAGGAGTTCCAGTACATGTTCCCTGAGTGCGAAACGGGCGCGATGCCGCCCTTTGGCAACCTGTACGGGATGGAGGTGTACGCGGACGCCAGCCTTACAGAGGATGAAGAGATTGCCTTCAATGCCGGTTCTCACATCGAGGTTATCCGCATGGCTTACAAGGACTTCGAGCGGCTGGTGCAACCGAAGATTGCAGATATTTCTAAAGTATAAACAGAGGTCACAGTAAAGCCTCTGAAGAGATACGCTCCGTCGTATCCATAATATCTGGAATGATCGGTGGAGCAGGGGGGAGGGTTTTTATCGTCACCCTATCCCATGAGTTTAATCATGGAGGAGCATATACTGTCTGTTTGCAGCGGAGCGTTTTCCCCTTTATCTCCGCGTCTCCTGTTGTCTGAGAAGGATCAGCAACATCACCACGGGCGTCTTTGCCGCGACACTGTGTGGCAGGTTGGGGGTCATGTAAACCCATGTACCGGCAGAAGCGGCGCGCTGGTCTGAGCCGAGCGTTAGCATCGCTTCTCCCTGAACGAAGTAGAGCAGAGCGGGCATAGACGCGGTATGCTCGGAAAGGTCTTGCCCTTTGTCAAAGCCGAAGAGCACCACTTTGACGTGTTCGTCCTGATACAGCGTTCGGCTCAGGATGCCGTCGCGCGGAACCTCTACCTGCTGAGCCAGGTCGGTGAGAAACAGATAGGAGTCATCCATAGACGTATCCTCGTCCGTACTTTAAGATAACAAGATATTCGTATCCTATTTGACCTGATTATACTGCTGTGTTAAAATAGGTGTCAAGGTCTATGAGGGCGAGGGAAGCGAAACATGATTTCGCAAACAGCGGAGTACGCCTTGAGAGCGATGGTTTATCTGGCGCAGTATCCGGAGCAGTCGCGTACCAACCAGCAGATTGCGCAGGCAACGCGGGTACCTACGGGTTACTTAGCCAAAGTGCTGCAAAATCTGAGCCGAGCGGGTTTGATTACCTCCCGTAGAGGGTTGGGAGGAGGTTTTACGCTGGCAAAACCTGATAATCAAATCACGATATACGAGGTCGTCCAGGCGGTAGACCCGATACCGCGTATCACTTCGTGCCCGTTGAAGCTAAAGGCGCATCGGCACAAACTGTGCCCACTGCACCAGCGGCTGGATAATGCGTGGGAGCTGGTAGAACAGTCCTTCCGCAATACCACCCTCAGCGACCTTATCGGCGAAGCAGGCGAAGAAGGGGTGCTTTGCGAGGAGTAGCACGTCTGGGGGTAAGATGCGCCCGCGCGGATTTGGAAAACCTGCGTCAAGCAGGTTTCTCCCATTCATAGCCCACCATTTCAATGGTGGGCGAAACACAGCGGCGCGGTTCCCCCCGATTAAAATCGGGGGCTATGATAAGAGGGAAATCCGCCTTCGCGGATTCCAAAAACCTGCGTCAGGCAGGTTTCTCCCATTCATAGCCCACCATTTCAATGGTGGGTTACGAAGGAATCCATCACAAGTTTATAGCTTTACACCGCATTACTGCTCTGTTCATCGATTTTAGAATGTGGAACGGCGGCTGATGAACGCGAAAAGCTCCGAAACGCTCGGCGGGGGTGTCCAGGGCGGAATGTTGCCGCAGGGGCGCACCACCGCGCGCCCCTGCTATATACTAATACTAGTTAATGTTGCTTACCAGCGTAAAGATGGGCGTCATGACGGAGATGGCGATGAAGCCCACTATCACGCCCAGGAAGATGATGAGCATCGGCTCGATCATCGAGGTCAGCCCCTTGACGGTGGCGTCCACTTCTTTCTCGTAGAAGTCGGAGACTTTTACCAGCATGTCGCTGAGGCGACCGGTCTCCTCGCCCACATCGATCATGTGCGTCACCATAGTGGGGAACAGTCCGCTGGCGCCCAGCGGTGTGCTGAGCTTTTGCCCCTCGCGCACGCCATTGCGTGCCGTGTCGATGGCGGTTGCCAGCACGCTGTTGCCGGCGGTCTCCGCTACAATCTCCAGCGAACGCATCATCGACACACCGCTGGCGATGAGCACGCCAAACGTACGGGCGAAGCGAGAGATACTCATCTTCAACACCAGGTCGCCGATAATGGGCAGGCGCAGCTTCACCAGGTCGATTTGGTAACGCCCCTTCGGGTTCTTGCCGTACTGCTTGATAAACACAAACGCCCCGACTAGCAGCGCAGGTGGGATATACCAGTAAGCCACCGCATAGTCGCTGAGGCTAAACAGGAACTGGGTAGCTGGAGGCATTTTCACGTTCATGCTGGCGAAAATCTCTTTGAAGCGCGGCAGCACGAACGTGAACAGGGCGAACACCATCACCATCGAAAAAATCAATACCAGCACTGGATACATCATCGCCGATTTAATCTTCTGGCGGATTTCCAGTTCCTTTTCCAGAAACTGCGCCAGACGGTCGAGAATCTGGTCCAGGATACCGCCCACCTCAGCAGCGCGCACCATGTTGACGTACAGTTTGGAGAACACCTGTGGGTGCTTGCTGAGCGCGTCGGCAAGAGACATGCCGCCTTTCACGTCCTGGCGCACCGCTCCGATAACTTCGCGCAGCACGGGGTTTTTGGTCTGCGTTTCCAGTGCGTCCAGGCTTTTCAGGATGGGAATGCCGGCGTCGATCATGGTGGCAAACTGCCGGCTGAACATTACCAGCTCCAGCAGTTTGACCTTTTTGGAACGGCTTAGCTCTTTCAGCCGCGCCAGACTAAATCCGCCGCGCTTTGGCTGAACGCTGAGCACGTGGTAGTGCTGTTCGTGCAACCACGCCAGCACCAGCCGTTCGTCGTCGGCTTCCATCACCCCACGCAAAGTGCGCCCGGAGGGGTCTACCGCATTGTATACGAACTGTGGCATAGCGATCACTCTCCTCGTTTATCGCGCCTTTATGAACCGCATGAAGTTCTCACGGTCGATACAGCGCAGTACGGCTTCCTCAAACGAAACCAGCCCGTTCAGGTGCAGGTCTGCCAGAGCGCGATCCATGGTTTGCATACCCTGTTGAGCACTGGTTTCCATGATGGAGTAAATCTGGTGCGTTTTGCCCTCGCGAATCAGGTTGCGTACGGAGGGCGTAGCCACCATCAGTTCGAACGCCGCCACACGCCCTGTGCCCTGCGCGTTCGGTAGCAGGGTTTGAGAAAGCACACCTACCAGTACCACCGAAAGCTGCATCCGTATCTGCTGCTGTTGCTCCGGTGGAAATACGTCTACGATGCGGTCGATGGTCTGTGGAGCGTCCTGGGTATGTACGGTGGACATCACCAGGTGTCCGGTTTCGGCGGCGGTAATGGCGAGGTGGATGGTCTCCAGATCGCGCATCTCGCCCACCAGAATCACGTCGGGGTTTTGGCGCATTACATGACGCAGGGCGTCGGCGAAGGAGTGGGTGTCTACGCCCAGCTCGCGCTGGTTAATGATGGACAGTTTATCGTGATGCATGTATTCGATAGGGTCTTCGATGGTCATAATATGGCAGCGTTTATGGGTATTGATGTGGTCGATCATCGCCGCCAGCGAGGTAGACTTGCCCGATCCGGTAGGACCGGTTACCAGGAACAGTCCGCGCGGACGCATACTGAGCTCTTTGACCGCCGGAGGCATCATCAGCTCGTCGATGGTGCGGATGCGAAAGGGGATCAGTCGCAGCGCAGCCCCTACGCACCGCTGTTGCCAGTACATATTCACGCGGAACCGCGCCAGACCGGGCACCTCGTATGAGAGGTCGAGCTCTTTGTCGCGTTCGAAGCGTTGTTTACGCTCCTCGTTCAGGATGGCGTAGAGCAGGTTCTTCACGTCCTCAGCGGTGAGGCGCGGCAGGTCGGTGCGCTTCAGGTCGCCGTGAATGCGCAGAATAGGTGGTTCTCCCGCGCGCAGGTGAAGGTCGGAAGCGTCGCGCTGTACCACCATGCGCAACAGGTCGTCTATGTGCATACTCTGTGTTTTCCTCCCAGAATCGGCTGTGGCTTCTCGTATCAGCGTCGCAGCATCTGTCGCAGTTCGGTCAGATTGCCTGCGTATGCCAGTGCGTCCTCTTCGGTAATCAATCCTTGTTTAACGTATTTGTACAGGCACTGGTTCATCGTTTGCATTCCCCAGAACTGCCCTTCCTCGATAGCGCTGTAGATTTGTCCTACGCGCCCTTCCTCGATGAGCTTGGCGATAGTGGGGGTAGAAATCATCACTTCTACCGCAGCGATGCGCCCGCTGCCGTCCTTGAGGGGTACCAGCTTCTGCGAGACGATGCCCCGCAGTGAGTTAGACAGGCGCATACAAATCTGGGGTTTGTCGTGGGGTGGAAACATGTTGATGATACGGTCCATCGTCTCCGCCGCGCTCGGCGTGTGTACAGTGGAGAAGACCAGGTGTCCGGTCTCTGCCGCCTGCATGGCAACGTGCATGGTTTCAATATCGCGCATCTCGCCGATCAGGATGACATCTGGGCTTTCGCGCACCACGTATTTCAAAGCGTCGCTGAAGCTGTCCGTATCGATGCCCACCTCGCGCTGGCTCACAATCGCTTGCTTATCGGGGTGTACGAACTCGATCGGGTCCTCGATGGTTACGATGTGGCAGCGTCGCGTGTTGTTGATCAGGTCTATCATTGCTGCAAGCGTGGTGGATTTACCAGAACCCGTTGGTCCCGTGACCAGCACCAGCCCCTGACGCTGTTTTGCCAGTTCGGCGACCGCCGGCGGCATCTTGAGCTCTTCCAGTGTGTAGATATTCAGCGGAATAAGACGACACACCATCGCGATACTGCCGCGCTGCTGGTAAATGTTGGCGCGCACGCGGGTAATACCCTCGATGGTGAAAGCGAGGTCCAGCTCGTGGCGATGCTCAAACCGCCCGATTTGCTCGTGCGTCATCACGCTGTAGGCAAGGTTGCGTGTGTCATCTGCGGAGAGTGGAGGCAGGTCCATCGGCTGAACCCTGCCGTGCACCCGCAGGGTGGGCGGTGTGTTCTCTTTGATAAACAGGTCGGACGCTTTGACCGAAGCGCCATAGCGCAATAACTCGCTCAGTTCCAACATCGGCGTTATCCCTTTCTGGTGGATCCATGACGTTGTGCAGATGCTGGCAATCGGGGAGAGTGGCGCGTTGCCCAATGCATGACCAGATAAGCCAGCCCTCCCAGTGCCAGTGAGACCAGTGCCCAGCCTGCGATTCGCCAGCCAGACGACGTTTCCTTGCGCTCGATGTGTTGTGGAGGCTGTTCTGGAAGCGGCTGGAGGAAGGGTACGCTCAAGTCCACATCGGCGGCATGTCGCAGGATGCGCACCTGATAACGGTAAACCCCAGGAGTATGGATGAGCTGTATCTGCACGTCACGAGTCTTCCATTCGCGCAAGCCCTGAAAGGGCATATCTCCCTGCACCAGGAAGTATATCTCGAAGGTGTCCAGGTCGGAGAAGGCGCGCAAGAAGGGCTCTACGGGCAAACCGCCGCTCTGGCGGTCTATAACATTGCGGGCGCGTCCGATGACATCGGTAATGGGGGGTAAAGTGGCTCCTGTTTGCGAGCGAGGAGATTCCGTACGCACTCTCAGCAACCTGCCCTGCCAGCCGCCGTAGCGTAGAAGCCGCTCGAAACGCTCTTTTGCATCCTTATCGGGCACAGCGCTGCTGTAGGCAAAGTTCAGATGGTCTTCCCCGCTACCGGTGGAGATAACCACGATAGTTACTTGTGGGGGAGCCTCTTGCTGCGCCATCACTGCCGCGCTCAAGAGTGCAATCAGCAGTACTGACAACAACGAACGCATAGGCTTATAGAGATAACCCCTCTGTTCAGATTCGCTTTCTCCAACGGCGCAACTGTTCATGACGCTCCCGCACAGCGCTCGTGATGATACCTGTCCAGAATACACACTGATTGTATCAGAAGGGAAGGCGAAAGGTCAAGGTTTGGTGCGGTTACTTAACATAGAGGTAACAAAAACATCCCGCCGGTTTTCCGGCGGGATGTTTCGAGAGGACGCTATCCGACTCCTGCAGGTTCGGGCGGGTTCTCCGCCTCGGAGGCCTCTTTCTTCAGGAACACCAGTCTACCGTCCTCATCCAGCGACGCCAGCACTGTGTCGCCTTCGCTGAAGCGTCCGAGCAGGATTTCTTCCGCCAGCGGGTCTTCGACAAGCCGTTGCACCGCGCGACGCAGGGGGCG
>JANWYZ010000074.1 GCA_025054895.1 bacterium
GGTTTGCGCGGTCGCGACGGAGCGCGACCCTCCAGATTTGTCGGGATGGGTTGGCGTGACGGAGCGCGACCCTCCAGCGTTGTCATGCTGAGCCGAAGGCGAAGCATCTGAGACCCTTCGCTAACGCTCAGGGTGACAGCTGACGCTCAGAATGACAAGAGGGCAAGACGCCCGTGCTGCGTGAAAAAACTTTGTGAGCATACACTTAGCACTCAGGCAGGGACGATGTTGCAGTGTTCCAGGTAGGCGACCCGGTAGAGGTACATTTTAAGCTGGGAGAAGCTGCCGTCTCGATGCACGGACGGTTGGCTCAAGTGGCGCGCCCGTTGATTGCAATCCAGATTGCGGAACCGCCGGTATGCAACGGAGCGGTGAAGCCCGGCAGTATGGTGGTTGTCGCCATCAGTGGGGGCACGGGCGTTTACACTGCAGAGGCTATTGTCCAGCGATGCGACTTAGCGGCTGGACATCTAATAGTCGCGATTAACAGCTCCTTCCGTTACCAGCAACGGCGTCAGCACGAACGCTACCGGTGCGATATGCAGGTGCGTTTGCGCGTGGTTGGGGACCCCGAATGGTTAAGCGGCAGATGTATGGACATTTCGGCAGGTGGGGCGCGTATTTACCTGCCCCAACAGTTCACCTTGCGCTCGAACACTATCGAAGTGGTCTTCGTCGCTCCTGATAACCAGCAAGCGGTACGCGCCGTAGCAGAGATAGTGCGAACCAGTAAGTTGCTTCACGACAGTGGATGGGAAATCGGGGTGCGTTTCACCGAAATGAATCGCATGGAAAAAATCCATTTCGCACGCCTGCTGCAGCACTGGGCGTCTCTGCAGCAGCGGGAACCTGTGCAATAGGTTAACCTTGCATCAGCTCCGCCAGCTTCTCCACCAGAACCGCTCCGTCGAACATCAGCATCCCATCCCCGATTGCTATCCGCTCGATGCGCACAGGCGCCTTGACGCCAGAGAGGTCGATCAATGGACGGTTCAGAAACAGTTCCGCAAGCAGCTCGCGCACCTTTTCGGGTACAGAAATCCCTACCACCTTCACTTCAGAGGCTTCGAACCATACCTGCTTGTTCTCTTTGAGGCGGAGCTGTCCGCCAAGTTCACCCGATAACTTCACCCCCAGGCGGGTATGCACGTCGATAAGCAGCCTGATCTCGCCAGCGCGGCTACGGACGCGCAGATTGTCCAGGCGAGAGACCACCAGACTCCACGGTGAACGCACCGGAGGTAATAGCTCGCGCAGGTAGCCCTGTAATGCCTCGTCGCTCAGCACGGCGTGGAAGGAGCCGCTTTTCGCCTTCAACGGGGCGTTCTGGCGATATTCTATCTCCTCCAGCTCTACTATCAGCTCGCGCAAGACAAGACCGGGTTGAATTTCCACTTCCTCGCCCACAATGCGCGCCGCTTTCACTTTGCCTTGCAGCATCCGTTCGTGCCTCCCCAAGAGAGTTACGCGGTACCGCTTCGCCGGAGCGATAAGACGCGGCAGCTGCGCTTCCACCCGCTTCTCCGCCAGCCGACGAGGGTTGATGCCACAGCCGCCGACCGCTATCGCCACAGCGAGAACCAGAACAGCGGCGAAGAATGTTGCCGCTCGCCACAAGGCGACGCTTCGATGATACTCTATTGGCATACGCAACATCTGCCGCCCCGCCTGTATAGCTTTTGCAGTAGCGAGGTCATGCTGGACGAAGTGAACCTCCTTCCAGACTCTTCGCCTGCACCCAGAACGACGCATTCATCGCAACGCATGAGTCTCCACACGCTCATCAACGGTAGCGCGCATAGTCAACCACACTCCACTCAACACCATTGCGGAGCCGATGGCAGTGTACACGCCAAGCGGTTCCTTCAACCACAACACGCCCATTAACGCGCCAAATACCGGTTGCACAAAGATGAACACACCCATATTGCCCACGTGATGCCTTTCCATCAACACAAACCACACCGCGTAGCAAAATGCACTGTTCACCACGCCCAAATACAACACCGCACCCAGTGCTGCCGCTGCCGGAACAACGGAGGAACTTGCCCAGAACAGATATGCTGGTATCGCCAGAGCGAGCGTTGCCCCCACACTTTCCCAGAACAGTACCACAATGCCGCTGTATCGACGCGTTAGCCCGCGTGAGAGCACTGTGCCAGTGCCTTCTACCAGCACTGACGCTGCTACCAGCAGGTTGCCTAACAACGTACCGCTGTTATCCAGTGGGGGCAGCAGCCCACGGTTGATGAGCAGGTACACGCCTGCGAACCCTGAAACCAGTCCCAGTACCGACCGACGCGACATCCCCTCGCGCAACAATAACACCGCCATCACCGCCATCACCAGAGGCTCCCCAGCCAGCAATAGGGTGGCATCGACGGCGGTGGTGTACCTGAGCCCTACGAAAACCAGAATATGCACCAGCCCTAAAGCCGTCGCGCCCAGCGCAAGCGCACGGAGCAGGTCGTGCCGGGGCAGCCCGAGAGGCACACGCAGCACAAATCGGGCAAATAGAGGTAACACCAGCAAAGCAATCGCCCAGCGCGCCCATGCCAGCGTCACCGACGGAACCCCACCGCTAATGGCGAACTTTGCCATCGGGTACGCCGCCGCCCACAACACGTTGATCAGAAACAACAACGCAGCGTCAAGCACGGCTCGGCTCCACGAAAGGTAGCGAGACGACGTGCGCTTCTATTGGAGACCGCTCGTGTTGAATAAGAACTGCGGTGCGGGGCGCGCTGTACTCGTTGCGCAAAGTAGCCAGCGCGATTATCGCATCCAGCGCAAATGAGCGCACTGCGCTGGTCACCCAACCTGCATCCCGGCGTTCGCCTGCGCTGACGCAGGCACGGTACGAGGGCAGAATCGCCCCGGACAGATGTAGTCCCACCAGCGAGCGATTGGTATGTCCGCGCGAGAAGATGCGGTGTATGACCTCTTGTCCGGTGTAGCAGCCTTTGGTGAAACTGATAGCGCGTTCGCCCAGCCCGGCTTCCAGAGGGATGGTGTTCTCGTCCATATCGATCCCGAACAACGGAATGCCCCCTTCCACTCGCCGTACATTGAATGCCTCGTAACCTATTGGCTGCGCACCTGTGTCCAGCAAGGTCTGCCAGAGCGCGGATGCACTGTGCGCAGGAACCAGCAGGTCATACCCCTGTTCGCCGCAACGGTCAGTGCGTACCACATATAGCGGCGTTCCCTGCCAGTTATACTGCCCGTTGCGCCAGAGAGGCAGGGGCTCTTGCAAAGCAAACGGTTTCATCCGGACGGCGGAGAGCGGCCCGGCGATGTGGAACAGCGCAACACTTTCCGTAACGTCTTCTACCTCTACGTCTTCCATCACGACGAACTGCGCCAGTCGCTCTCGAACAAGCAGGCGTGTATGGGGTGGAGTGATGATGAGGACAGCGTCTTCGGTAGAGAAAAGCACCATGTCCGAGAGCATCTGTCCAGTCGGTTTCAACAGGCAGGAGTACGCGCCGTTTCCTGCCACTTGTAGGGGCAGGATATTCTGACTCAGCTGCCCTTGCAGGTAGGCGATGCGGTCGTCGCCGACGACTCGAAGCACGCCTAGCGTGCTCATGTCGAGTACTACTGCGCCTCCACGCAGAGCGGCATACTCCGCGTGAATATCGCCGTGAGAGGCAGGCGTGTTGCCGCCGAACCAGTCTGACAAAGAGGCAGGCTTTTGCAACGAACGGCTCCTCAAGAAAATTGCCCCGTCTGGGCGGGGCAACCTGGATATAATTCCCTGAATCGGATGGTTAACCGATGGTGCCGGAGGGGGGACTCGAACCCCCACGCCTGCGCGGCACCCGCTTTTGAGGCGGGCGCGTCTACCATTCCGCCACTCCGGCTGGATAACACCAATTAGAGTATAAACCAGTGTCAGGTCAATTGTCAAGAGAAGACGCGCGAGCAAGTGGTTGCAAACCAACGGGGCAAGCGATTTTAACGCCGCACCACATACCGGTGCCTCAGTACAAGGCTTGCGCCCGGCTCCAGAGTCTTGGCGGTGGAGAACAACTCCAGGTTAGTGAACTCGGCGGAGGCGTACAGGTAGCACTGACGCACCTGCGCAGGGTCAAACTCGTTCAGTATGGTAATCTCGCGTTGCTGGTCGCGGATGCCCCAGGCGCCCGCTGGCAATTCTGAGCCGCCCAGAAAAGTTTCGGAGCGTACAGGCGCCTCTTTCCACTCGCCGTCCGCCGTTTTCACAAGCAACCGCAAGCTCTCGCTGTTGCCCGGTAACCGGAACTGCGGATGCGCCCGTAGCACCACATTGGAGACCGGCTGCGCCGAGCGGTTAGTCAGACGCGATTCTATCTCTATCGCCGCTTCGTCGGGCGAGAGCGTGACTACGCGGGTCAGCTGCAAGCCGTTGGGCAGGTTGGCGGATAAAAGCGCGCTACGTCCATCTGGCGATACAGTGCACTCGTACTGCTCGGACCATCCGGGCGAAGCAAACCGTTCGCCGGCGTACTCCTCATACCCACCGAAGTTCAGGTAATAGTCTGCCTTGTGCCCGTTTTGCAGTAGACGCCATTCGAGCGTGCCGCGCCAGAAGAGGTCTTGCTTCCACTGCCTGGAGTATAGCCGCCAGATCCGTCCGCCCAGTATGGGCACGATGTCGGCTATCAGGTGTGGGCTTTCCAACCTCACGATACGCTTCGCTACTTCCTCCTCGCTAAAGGCGCGCAGCTCCTCCTCGTACGCACGCTGTGGGCCTTCCATCAGCCTCTGCACCTGCGGGCACTGCCACCAGGGTGTTGCTGTAGGTTCGAAGCCGATGATGGCGGAAAGTGTATAGCGGTGGCGCGGTTCCACCGTCCAGTTGCGCCCCAGCTCGCGCGTGATACGCAACAAGTCGGCGATACGCTGGTATGACTGCCTTGAGGGCATCTGGCGCGAGTAGCCTCGCTCGCTGGAGTCGGGCACGATGTCTCTGCCACGCTGCACGTTCAGGAACAGGTCGGTGAACAGCACGCCCCACTTTTCGCGCCAGATACGTCGTTTGACCGTCTCGCTCTCCGCCAGACGCTCAGCGCGCTCGAACAGGGGATAGATCTGCCTGTCCAGCCATTCGCGGGTAAACAGCTCGCGGAAGAACCGCTGCCCTGGCCCTGCATGGCAGTCCATCACGCCTTCACTGGTGGACTCGAACGCGCTCCGGTGCAGGCGGTGTACGTAATCGCGCATCGGCTGCCACGCTTTACCGTACCATGCTTTGCAGAACTCCTCGCTTAGCGCACGCAGGTCAGCGTGGGGATCCCACATCAGGCGAGGCATCACGTACGAATACAGGTGCACCAGGTGCCCATCGGTCAGCCCGCAGATATACACACCGCGGATGCCCAGGCGCTTGTAGTATTTAAGGTTCTCTGCAAAGGCGTAGAGGGCAGGGTAGGGATAGCCGACGTAGTGGTAGGTGGTAGGGTACTCGAACGTGATAATGCCCTTTGCGCCCAGCGGATGCAGGGCAATCCATCGCTCGAGGTCGGCAATGACGTTGTATTTGACGTTCACGGGATGCGACCACGGGCGCGCCTGGCACTCTACGATCGCGCAGAAGATGATGAGGTGGTTAGGCAGGGGACGCTCTTTCACTGGGGGCTTGCGTGTCGCCCAGTATGCCAGCGTGGTGACGAACTTGCCCGGGTGCCTTCTCGCCACCTCCCGAGCCACCTGATTGTTAAACCATATCACTGCGTCGGTAAGGCTGCCGTGCTCTTGATACCACGCTTTACACCGCTGGCACTGACAGAACTGCCCCGTATCGCCGTAATGCACCGGATAGTAAAGCGGGGCAGGGTCGTTTTCTATCCAGCGCAACACTGCATCGGTCATTGCCTTTTGCAGGTCCGGGTTGGAGAGGCAGTACTGCTGTAAATGGGGCTCTGTAACTCGCCGCTCGCCGCCAATTTCAGCGAGAAACTCTTGGGGCAGGTTCTGCGCGGGCAACAGGAAGCCCATGGTGTGGTGCCAGAAGCCGCGCGGAGGAACGCCCATCATCTTGGGCAGGTCTATCTCGCCCACTTTCGCCTCCCACTCGCCAGGCGATAATCCGGCGGTCATGGGGCGGATTCTACCCCACATTGCTCGCCACTCGAAGGCGGGACTGTCTACCACGTTCAGTGGGGAGCGTATTTGCAGTGCGGCTCTGCGCGGCAATACCTCCAGCTCTGTAGAGTAAAAACGACATCCCAGCCTCTCTAATAAACGATAAACCGCGTATACTGTGCCTCGATAGCCGCCCCCTGCTACCAGCAAGTTGCCCGCTTTCAGACGCAGGATGAAACCATCGGTGCCGAGCGATTCATATTCGGCGTCGGCGTACAGCGAACGCGCTCTTGCCGGTTCGCTCTTGCCCACGTAGATTACCCCCTGCGCAGGCAAAGGGTTGTCGCCTCCTTCAGCAACAGGAACTTCTCTGCTGGTTATCTCGCGCAGGATACGTTGTAGCTCGCGGGCGGCTGCCTTCTCGACAGCGTGCGCCTGGCTATGCACAAAAATCTGCTGCACCTCCATTCGCCTTCCCCCCTCTACCAGCAGCACGCTGCCTGCGGAAGCTTTTTGCGCGACGGAGTTTACCCCCGCGTCGCCAGCCGCGGGGTCTACTGGTAGGAACAGTATCCACAGGGCAAACAACCACCACATCTTTTTCGTCATCCTCCGTTGCGCTTCCATGATGAAAGAGATAGCGCGTTACGCTTTTCCCCTATTCGGCGTCACAACATGCTTGACCTGCCCACCCACATGCGCCCTGAAAAAGCTACCTGCCTTACCCGATAATTTTCACAGGCGAGATATTGTGCAGGGAGGCGTCAGGTGGCAGTAGTACACGATCAAGCATTGGGGCTCCGAAGGCTAATCTCTCAGCGACCGGCGGATAGTGTGCTGGGTATTGCTCCCGGGTTGCGCATGGGCACGTGGGTAATCAGCGTCATCAGCGGCACACCGGAGTCGGGCAAGACCACTATCGCCACCAACCTCTCCGCTCTGCTGGGTCAGACAGGGCGCCACGTCGTTCTGGTAGATGGTAACGTGGGGATGCTAACCTGCAACCGCCTGCTGGGCACAGAGCCGCGCTACTCTCTGGAGGACCTGTTCACTGACCGGCGTGACCTGCCGGAGATTCTGGTACCCGGCGCAGCGGGTATCCGCGTATTGCCTGGCGGAGCGAGGATTCTTGCCCTTAAACGCCTTTCTGCTCGTGGGCAGCAGGAAGTGCTGGAGCGTCTGCGCAGTCTCGAAGTGCTGGCAGACGTTATACTCATCGACACCGGCAATGCCCAATCCACCGATACCCTCGCCTACGCCCTGTCCTCCGACATTGTGCTGGCAGTCGCCCTGCCGCAACGAGATAGCCTGTTGCACACGTACAGTCTGGTAAAACGTCTACTCTTGCAGCGCGCCGATTTGCGAGTTGGTTGGATCATGAATCGGTGCAGGTCAGTCATGCAGGCGCAGAGAGTGGGCAGGCAGGTCGAGCAGTTGTTCAGCAGACAGTTTGGCAATAGTGTGCAATTGCTGGGTAGTATTATGGAAGATAATAATGTGAGTGCAGCAGCGGAGCAGAACGCCTGCTTCTGGCTCGCCTCGCCCGATAGCGCAGCGGCGAAAGGGTTATCTGCCCTGGCGGTAGAAATCCGTTACCGAATTATGTCGGTTCCCGAGGCGGGCAGTGGGCTCCATGCGTTTCTGGCGAGGCTCTCGGACTTTCTGCGCCCACCGGCTCTGCTGCCCATACCGAAAGAGGAGGAACAACCATGGCTCGTAGCTTGAAGGTATTGATTGTCTCCGCAGAAGTCGCTCCGCTGGCAAAGGTCGGCGGGCTGGCGGACGTGGCTGGCGCGTTACCCAAGGCGCTGCGTGCGTTGGGGCATGATGTGCGCGTTGCCATGCCCTGTTACCGCATGATTGAAACGAACCCCAACTATCCGGTGCGAACGATCATCAAAAGTCTGCCTGTTCCTATAAACCCGACGACTACGGAGCAGGCGATTATCCGCCGAACCACTTTGAACGGCGGCGTGCCCGTGTATCTGGTGGGGCATAAACACTATTTCACCGAAGCCACCGAGTCAAAGAAGATTTACGCGCTGGAACCGGAGCCTTACATCTTCTTCGACCGCGCCATCCCCCTGATGTTGCAGGAGCTGGGGTGGATGCCCGATATTATCCACGCCAACGACTGGCACACGGGGTTCGTACCGGTGTACGTTCGCATCCTCCACGCGCACCAGCCGGAATGGCAGCAGGTAGGGCTGGTTTTCACCATCCACAACCTGGCGTACCAGGGCGAGTTCGGATACGACCTGCTGTGGAAAGCAGGGTTGCCGGAGTGGCTGTTCCACTACGAGCGGTTGGAGTTCTATGGCAAGGTGAACTTCCTCAAAGGCGGCATCGTATACTCCGATATGGTGAACACGGTTAGCAAGACCTACGCCAGGGAGATCCAGACGCCGGAATATGGTTGTCGGATGGAAGGTCTTCTGCAGTATATCGCCTCGCAAGGCAGGCTGGAGGGCATCGTCAACGGCATTGACTACGAGGAGTACAATCCCGCTACCGACCCACGTATTCCTGCACACTACAGCGCCGATGAGCCTTCGGGCAAGGCACTGTGTAAGGCAGCTTTACAACGAGAATGCGGTTTCACGCCAGACCCACACGCGCCGGTAATGGGCATGATTACCCGTCTGGCGGACCAGAAGGGGCTGGACCTGATTGCCCCCATTGTCAAGCAGATACTGAAGCTGGGTTTCCAGTTTGTGGTGCTGGGCACGGGTGATCCGCGTTATGAAGAGCTTTTTACGCAACAGGCAAAAGAGCATCCCGACCAGGTGCGCGCCTTCATCGGTTTCGACCCCGACCTGGCTCAGCGCATCTACGCCGGCAGCGATATGTTCCTGATGCCCTCGCGCTTCGAGCCGTGTGGGCTGGGGCAGCTCATGGCGTTGCGCTACGGAACTATTCCTATCGTGCGCAGAACGGGCGGGCTGGCAGACACGATTGCTGACTTCTCACCGCGCACGGGTAAAGGTAACGGCTTCGTATTCGAACAGTACGACTCTGCTGAACTGCTCAGGGCGATAAAGCGTGCGCTGAAGGCATACCAGCAACCGGAGGTTTGGCGCAAGCTGGTGGATACTGCCCTGCGCTCGGATTACTCGTGGAGCCGTGCAGCCGGCGAGTACGCCGACCTGTATTTGCGCGCGCTCGAACAGCGCAAAGCCAACTTGCAGGCGGCGTAGAAACGCGGGTACAGCCTGTGTTCTGCTGAACACAAGCGAACAATCTCGCTCTGCACGCCGGCAACTGGCAATCGCGCTATTGCTATGTTATACTAACGAACGTGGCGGAGCTGGGCATGAGTGCAAGTCGGCTAAAGTGGCTCGTAGCTCTTTGGGGCGCGTTGTGGACGTGGCTATTGGCAAGCTGGAGCGGTGTCTCGGTGACGACCAGCATCCTGCGTGCCTTGACCGTGTTTGTGATGCTGGTAGCGGTCATGATAGTGCTTCAAACGGTGATGGACGCCTCCAAAAGCATACAGAAGCCTACTGAAAACCGACCTGTCCTCGAAGAACCCTCTGCCCCAAAGGAACCGCAAGAAGAGCGTGAGGCAGCATAGCAACAGGCGCAGTAACTACGTCCAGAGGAGAGCAGGCAGGTCATGCCGACAGCGGAGATGGACAAAGCATGGGAGCGGTATAAGCGCTATGGCGACCCCCAAGCGCGCAGCCAGATTATCGAGCGATACGCCTATCTGGTCAAAATTACCGCCGGACGTGTAGTCAGCTCGCTCCCACCCACTTTGGACCGCGAGGACCTGGTGAGCGCGGGCATCATGGGGCTGATTAAAGCGGTCGACCAGTTCGATCCGTCTCGTCAGGTGAAGTTTGAGACATACGCTATCGCGCTGATTCGAGGAGCGATCCTAGAGCTGCTGCGCTCAGAAGACTGGGTACCTCGTTCCGTGCGCGACCGAGTGAAGGCTCTGGAACGCGCTTATTCTGCTCTGGAATCGCGCCTCGGACGTCCGCCCACCGAAGATGAAATCAGCGGGGAATTAGGCATCACCGTAGAGGATTACCACCAGCTACTGTGCGACGCCGGACGCACCAGCCTGCTCTCCCTCGAAGACCTGATCCTGGGAACACAAGATACCGGTGAGAGTCTGCACATCGCCGATGTGCTCTCCGACGCCACCGCTGACCCCATCGCCGAAGTGGAGCAGCGTGAAATGCGCCGTCTGCTCGCGCAAGCCATTGACCGTTTGCCCGAACGCGAAAGGTTGGTTATTGCCCTTTATTACTATGAGGGTTTGACCTTCCGGGAAATCGGCAGAGTGCTGGGCGTCTCCGAATCGCGCGTATACCAGCTACACACGCAGGCGGTGCTGCGCCTGCGTAACCACCTGCAGCGTGACGCTGGCATGTTCTGACCGATGGCGCACGCAGAAACTTCCAGTATGGTACTCGGCTTGATGTCTGGCACCAGCATGGACGGCATCGACGCTGCGCTGGTGCGTATCGGCGAATCGGGCGAGAACCTTCGTGTAGAAACGCTCGCTTTTCACACCACTCCCTATCCCCCCGACGTGCAGGCAGAACTGCTGCGCACCCTTCGCGGCGAGGTAAGCCTCGCTGACATCTGCCACCTGAACTTTTTGCTGGGCGAACTGTTTGCCGACGCTGCGCTACACCTGATGCGGGAAGCAAATGTAGCGCCGGAGCATCTACTGTGTATCGCATCACACGGGCAGACGCTCTGGCATCAGCCCGATCCGATAGAGTGGCAAGGACGCGCAATTCGCTCTACCCTGCAAATAGGTGAACCAGCGGTGATTGCGGAGCGGACCGGCGTACCAACCGTTGGAGACTTCCGCGTGGCAGACGTGGCAGCAGGCGGACAGGGCGCACCGCTGGTTCCTTATGTGGACTATCTGTTGTTTCGCCATCCTGAAGAGGGGCGGATTCTGCTGAACATCGGCGGCATCGCCAACCTGACCGCCATTCCTCCCGGCGCATTACCTCAACAGGTTATCGCTTTCGATACGGGACCGGGCAACGCCCTCATCAACGCGGCGATGGAGATAGCCAGCGGAGGCAAATACCATTACGACCCTGACGGCGCTTTCGCCCAACGACACCCGGTGCGCAAGGAATGGCTGGACGAACTGCTACGACACCCCTATTTTGCCCAGCCGCCGCCCAAGTCCACAGGGCGCGAGACCTTCGGCGAGGCGATGGTACGCAAACTGCTGCGTCGCTACAAGCCCTCCAGTGCTGAAATGCTTGTGCCTGCACTCACTGAGCTCACTGCCCACACTATCGCAGATGGCATCCGTTGCTTTGTGTTCCCCAAAATGCCGGTAAAACGGCTCATTGCGTCGGGGGGCGGGGTACATAACCGTACGCTCATGAGGCGGGTGCGAGAACTGCTGCCCGAACTGCAAATAGAGACCAGCGACCGCCACGGCGTCCATCCCGACGCGAAGGAAGCGGTGGCTTTCGCCGTGCTGGGCTACCAGCGCATGCGCGGGCGAACGAATAACCTGCCTTCTGCAACAGGCGCAAGGCGTGCTGTCGTCATGGGCAAACTGTGTCAGCCGTAGATGCGTTAAACCCCGAGTATGTTGCCGGTCGCTACCCCATCTGTTATAATATCATGGTAGCTTCTGTCTACCGTATCTTGCCCGCAGGAGAGGAAACCCACGAATGCCTGAAGAGATTGTCGAACGACAGCTGGAGATCGAAATTGTACCACTGGAAGAAGAGTTAAGCCGCTCCTACCTCGGTTACGCCATGAGCACCATCATCGCGCGCGCCCTGCCCGATGTGCGCGATGGACTCAAACCTGTGCAGCGGCGTATCCTGTACGCCATGCGCGAGATGGGCGTTACCCCCAACAGCGCGCACGTCAAATGCGCCGCCGTGTGCGGCGAAACCATGAAGCGTTTCCATCCACACGGTAACGAGGCGCTCTATGCAACCCTCGTGCGCATGGCGCAGGACTTCAGTATGCGCTATCCACTTATTGACGGACAGGGCAACTTCGGTAGCGTGGATGGCGACCCGCCAGCAGCCATGCGTTACACCGAGTGTCGCCTCTCGCCGCTGGCGATGGAAATGATGGAAGATATCGACAAAGAGACGGTGGACTGGCAGCCCAATTACGACCAGTCTACGGTGGAGCCGATGGTGCTGCCGGGCAAGTTCCCTAACTTCATCTGCAACGGCGGCAGCGGCATCGCCGTCGGCATGGCGACCAACGTGCCCCCGCACAACCTGCGCGAGGTGGTGGACGCCATCACGCACCTTGTCGACCACCCTCAGGCTTCCGTATCTGACCTGATGAAATACCTGCCCGGTCCC
>JANWYZ010000075.1 GCA_025054895.1 bacterium
ACAGGGTATATTTACAGGAAAGCCATGGCATTAGATGAGGACAAAGAAGATCGCCGTCGCCGGTTTGCGGAAGTGGTCGATGCGTACTACGCTCGGATTTATAACCTGTTCTGCCATATCGTGACGGATACGCATCTTGCTGCAGACCTGACGCAAGATACATTTGTGAAAGCGTACGAGGCGTTTGGACGGTTTCGCGGCGAGGCGAGCATTTACACCTGGCTATATCGAATCGCCATCAACGAATATCGTTCATACCTGCGGCGGCTTCGGCGCGAGCAGGAGTTCGTCAGTCGCTCGCTGGACGAGCCGGTGGAGATGGATGGAGAAAGCCTGTTCACTCAGTTACCAGACCCCTCGCCTTCAGCGCTGCAAATGCTGGAGAAGGAGGAGCTGATCCAGCGGATACATCAGGCGGTGCACTCGCTGCCCCCGCGTTATCGCGCTTTCGCAGTATTGCGCGACCTGGAGGGGATGAGCTACGAGCAGATTGCGGAAGTCACTGGCTTACCGCTGGATACCGTAAAAACACGCATCTCGCGTGCACGCGCATTATTGCGTCGGAAATTGGAGCCGTATTACAGAGGTTGATGGTTTTGCACAAGGAGGGGACATCGATTCGGACATGAGAGCACTGCGAATCACGTTGTGTCTTGTGCTGTGGGCGACCGCGGTTGCTGCCCATGCGCAACGGATTGCCGAGATTGTGATTCGAGGTAACATCAACGTGCCTCAGGAGGCTATCCTTGCCAAAATCTCCGCCAAGCCCGGCATGGAGTTTGACCAATCGACCCTGAGCAGAGACCGCGCCGCCATCAGAGATATGGGCTTCTTTAGTGATGTCATACCACGCACAGAAAACACCCCGCAAGGTATCCGCATCATTTACGAGGTGCAGGAATACCCGCGCATCAGCCAGGTGCGTATCACGGGCAATACCGTCTTTCCTGCTGAAGAGATACTCAAACTGATGCGCACGCAGCCGGGCAGGCTCCTCAACCACAACGACCTCGCCGCCGATATCGAGGCGATTACCCGGCTCTATATGCAAAAAGGATACCTGGTGAATGTAGACCCCGATACCGTCGGTCCTGACCGCGACGATCCTACTGTCTTGAACCTGCCTCTCAAAGAGGTCAAGGTAGAAGCAGTAAAGGTGACTGGACTGCGCAAAACACGCGAGCGCGTGGTGCTTCGCGAAATGCGCTACACCCGCCCAGGCGCGCTGTACAACCTGGAACAAATCCAGAAGGACCTGCAGCGGGTATACAATACTGAGCTGTTTGAGGACATCAGCTACAGGGCGGAAATTGGTTCCGACCTGAGCAAAGTGGTTGTCACGGTGAACGTGGCGGAGAGACGTACCGGGTTGTTCTCCGTCGGCGCCGCCTACAACAACCGCCAGCAGCTGGTGGGTTTCCTCGAGATGTTTGAAACCAACTTCTGGGTATTTGGTCAAACGGTGGGTATACGCCTCGAGCGTGGCGGGCCCGCCAACGCCAACAACTACGAGATAAACTTCGCCGAACCCTGGTTGGACAGACGCAATACCTCGCTGTCGTTCAGCGTTTTCGACAAGACCCTCTACCGCTTCAGCAGAGGGCTGTTTACCTCCGAACCGGGTACTATTGGGGACGAGGATAGATACGATGAAAGGCGCCGAGGAGGTATCGTTACTCTCAGCCGACCGCTTTCGGAGAGCACGCGAGCCTATGTTGGCTTGCGCTCCGAATCGGTGCGCACCAACAATCCCTCGGTACTGCCCAGCGAGATTTTTATCAAACAGGATGGCACCGTTAGCGCGCTGTCGCTGCGTTTGACGCATAACACACGCGACGTAGATTTCGACCCTGCTTCGGGCGGCTTCGATTCCTTCGCCATCGAGACCGCTCTGGCAGACCTGAAGGACATCGGCACTGCCATTTCCGGCGGTTTTGTGGGCAGGGCAAACTTCAGTAAGATTTCCATCGACCTGAGGCGTTATTTCTCTCCGCAGGGGCGCAGGCGTGCGCTCGCCGACAGGCGACATGTCTTCGCGGTACGACTGTACGCAGGAAAGGCGTTCGGCAAGCTACCTTTCTTCGAGCAGTTCTTCCTGGGCGGCGCGGAAAGCCTGCGCGGTTATCCCGAAGACCGCTTCTGGGGCGACAACGTCGCACTGCTCAGCGTAGAATATCGTGCTCCTCTGGCGCAAAACCTGGTGGGCGTGCTGTTTGTGGATGTGGGCGACGCCTGGGGCGGACGGTATGGCACAATTAACGACTTCACCCAGCACTCCAGCTTTAAGCCTCAGGTTGGCGCAGGCATCGGCATTCGCGTGCGCACGCCGATCGGTCCTTTGCGGTTAGACTACGGCTTCGGTAGCGAAGGAGCGCGAACCCATTTCAGCATCGGCAATATATTCTAAGAGACAAACACGAGGAGGAATATCGCATGAGACAAGCGTTTAGCCTGCTGATAGCGATAGCAGCAGTAACCATGCTCACCGTTGGGGCATGGGCGCAGGCGCCGGGCGCGTTCGGCATGGTAGACCTGAAGCGCGTCGTGGACGAGTATGAACAGCGCAAAACGCTGGAGAGCCAGCTACAACAGATGCGCGACCAGATGCGCGCCAAACTGCAATGGCGGGCGAATAACCTGCTACTCGAAGAGGCGGAAATCACCGAATACGAAAACCTGGCAAGCATAACCAACCCCACCGAGCAGCAAAAACAGCGAAAGCAACAGATTGAGCAGAAATCGCAACAGCTCAATCAGGAGCTGTCTCAACTACGTCAGAAGAACCCGCCCACCGAGCAAGAGGTGCAGCGTATCAACCAGCTGACCGCCATCGAAAACCGCAACAAAGAGGCGTTGATGCAGAGGCAAGAACAGTTCGAGCAAGAGCTCAACGCGCGGCGCGATGAGATGATTAACCAGATGTTACAGGACATCCGTAAGGCGGTGGCGGCAGTTGCTCAGGAAAAGCGACTGGCAGTGGTGTTCGACAGCACACAGGTTCTCTACGCCTCGAACGACATCACCAGCGATGTCATCAGAAGGCTTAACAGAAGGTAAACGGCTCGCTATCCTGTCGCTGGCGCTGTTCATTGCCGCCGGATGGCTGAGCGGCTGCGCTCGTTCACCTTCGCAGAAGATGGTCACTGTGCAGTGGCGAGCGTTGCTGGTGTATCACCCTCTGTGGGAGATGCAGGTTACTGCACACGCCCTTCAACCGCCCCATATCGATGCAGGCGATTCTTTACCAGCAATGCTCGTCCTACCAGGCATGACCCTTCAGCCTATGCAAACGCCCGAAGCCGAACAGCGGCGACAGCGTATAGCGCAAACATCTGCCCGACAACAGCAGGAGTTATCTGCCCGTCTGCAACAGATAGAAGCACGTCTGCTACAGGCAGAGCTATCGCAGCTGGACACGGAGCAGGAAACGGAAGTAGAACGGGCACGGCAGGAAGCGTTGCGTCAGGCGGAGCGAGAGGTAGAGGAAGCATTGCGCCAGCATCGCCAACCTCAGGCGGATGCTGAAATCAAGAGGCGTGTGCTACAGCGTTTGATTCGCATTCGCCCTGACCAGCGCGATACGCTGAACGCGCGCCTGCAAGAGGTAGAAGCGGAACAGCAGCATCTCTCCGAAACACTGCGGCGCAGACTGGCGAGCATTGAAGAAGAAACCGCCTATCGCCTCCAACAGCTTGCACAGGATATCGAGCAGGATTACAACCGCAAGCGGGCGGAACTGCGAGAGAGGAGCGCAAAGCGCCTGCTAGCAGAGCAGTTACGCGCCAGCGTGCAAATACGCGCCTTTGTCAACATAGGTAAGCCAATCACCTTCTCACAAACCATCGTGAAAGTACCAGACAGAGCCGCTCGTACAGCGTACCTGCCTGTTGCCAATGCAGTGCCCCAGCAAGATATACGCCCCCTCATAGAGCAGGATGTTAAGCGGTGGGTGGAGGCGATATGCCGCCGCCATCGCTGGGTGCCCATCTGGCAGGTGCGGGCAGGAGCGCCTGATGTTACTACACAAATCGCTCAGGAGATGCGAGGAACTGCCCCATGAGACTTACTGTACAGCAACTGGCGCAGCAGTTGAATGCACAGGTAGAAGGCGACGAAACCGCTTCCATCACAGGGGTATCCTCGATAGAGTTCGCTCAAGAGGGCGATGTAGTATTTGCGGAGTCGCCGCGTTACCTGCTTATGGCGGAACGATGCCCGGCGGCGGCGGTAATTGTGTGGCAGGACGCCCCCTCCATCCAGAAGCCCCTTCTGCGCGTCGAATCGCCCAGGCAAGCGTTTCTGAAAGCGCTGGAAATGTTCGCCCCGCAACCCCACCACCCTGAGGGTATTGACCTGAACGCTGTCATCTCCCCAGACGCTGATATTGGGGACGATGTGGCTATCGGTGCAGGGTGCATCATCGAAGCGGGCGTGCGCATCGGGAGAGGCAGTGTGCTGTATCCGCTATGCTATATCGGGCGCGATGCACAGCTAGGCGAACAGTGTCTGCTTTATCCCAATGTGACCCTCATGCACGGGGTCAGGCTGGGCAACAGGGTGATAGTGCATGCAGGCGCGGTCATTGGCGCGGACGGTTTTGGCTACGTGACCGTAGACGGCGTGCATCGCAAAGTGCCGCACATCGGTACGGTGGAAATTGGCGACGATGTGGAGATTGGCGCGAACGTGTGTATCGACCGCGCGAAAACGGGCGCCACCCGCATCGGCAGGGGCACGAAGATTGACAATCTGGTACACATTGGGCATAATGTGCAGGTTGGAGAGCATTGCCTGCTGGTGGCGCAGGTGGGCATTGCAGGCAGCTCCCAGCTGGGAAATTATGTAGTGCTGGCAGGACAGGTAGGCGTAGCAGACCACGTGAGCATCGGCGAGGGTGCTATTGTGGCTGCACAGTCCGGGGTAGCGGGCAACCTGCCTGGCGGACAGCGGTACTTTGGCAGTCCTGCCCGCGAGCACGGCAAACAGTTGCGTCTCATGGCTTATGCCAGCCGCCTGCCTGAGCTGTTTGAACGGGTGAAGGAGTTGGAACAAAAACTGGATTCACGGGCGGAGGATAAAAGGTGAGCAGACAGTGCACGCTTAAAGATGCGGTGAGCGTTCAAGGTGTTGGCGTGCATACAGGCAAGCAGTGCCGGGTGACGGTCAGACCAGCAGACGAAAACGCTGGCATTAGCTTCTACGTGGGTGGGCAACGGATTCCTGCACTGGCGGAGTATGTTGTCGCTACTGATCGATGCACCACTCTGGGCTTAGACGGTGCGCGCGTGATGACTGTGGAGCATCTGCTCTCCGCGCTGGCAGGCTCAGGTGTGGACAACGCGCATGTCGAGGTGGACGGCGAGGAAATACCGGTTCTGGATGGTAGCGCAAAGCCGTGGGTGGAACGTTTCTACTCAGTGGGTCTGCTCGAGCAGCGTGCAGAGCGACATCGCATCCGTCTTACGCGCCCGGTATCTGTAATGGCTGGCGACCGGGGCATCTGGGCAATGCCTCATCCCGAGCGACTGCTTATCACCACGGTGCACTACGACCATCCGCTGATAGGCACGCAGGTAGCATGGTTCCATCTGGATAAAATAGACTACTTGGAAGAGATAGCGCCCGCCCGCACCTTCGGCTTCTGGGAGGAAGTGGAAGCGTTACTGGCGCGAGGGAAAGCGCTAGGCGGCAATCTGGAAAACGCACTGGTTATCTTCCCCGATCGCTACAGTTCGCCTCTGCGCTTCCCCGATGAGGTGCTGCGGCATAAGGTGCTGGATATTATCGGCGACCTGGCGCTGGTGGGCGTGCAGGTAGAGGCATTGTTCGTGGCGGTGAAGCCAAGCCATACCCTGAATACCGCCTTCGCGCTGGCATTACGGCAGACGATACAGGGGGAGTGAAACATGATAGGACCGAATGGCGTTCTGGATGTAGAAGCGGTTCGCGAAATACTGCCGCACCGCTACCCGTTGCTACTGGTAGACCGCATCCTGGAACTGGAGCCCGGCAAGCGGGCAGTGGGGTTGAAAAACGTCACCATCAACGAGGAGTTCTTCAACGGACACTTTCCTGGGCAAGCCATCATGCCCGGCGTGCTGGTAGTGGAGGCGATGGCGCAGGTGGGAGGCGTGCTGATGTTGTCTCTGCCAGAACATCGCCATAAGCTGGCGTATATCGGTGGTATCGACAAGGTACGCTTCCGCAAACCGGTGGTGCCGGGCGATACGCTCATCACCGAGGTGGAGGTGTTGCGTTTTCGCGGCAGTACTGGCAAAGTACGCGTGGTCGGGCGCGTCAACGGTCAGGTGGTGGCGGAAGCGGAGATGATTTTCGCGCTGGTAGACCCCAAAAAGAATGGTAGCCGCGCGCAAGAGCAGATAGCAAACTCCGGCGCAGACGAAGGGAACTCTCAGTGATGGGCATACAAACGATGGCGCATTCCAAGATTCATCCGACGGCGATTATCCACCCAACGGCAGAACTGGCTCCTGATGTCGAGATAGGTCCCTACAGCATCGTTGGCGCCCACGTGTATATTGGGGAAGGTACCATCCTCGAGTCGCATGTGGTGGTGGAGAAGTGGACAAGCATCGGCTCCTACTGCCACATCTTTCACAGCGCAATATTGGGCGGTCCTCCGCAGGACACCAAGTTCAAGGGAGAACGCAGCTACCTGCGCATCGGCGACCGCAACATCATCCGTGAATTCGTCACCATCCATCGCGCTACCGGTGAGGAAGAAGCTACCGTCATTGGCGACGACAATATGATTATGGGCTACGTACACATTGGACACAACTGCAAGCTGGGCAACGGCATCATTATCGCCAATCAAGCGGGCATCAGCGGGCACGTTATCGTCGAGGACCATGTGGTCTTCGGCGGTATGGTGGGAGTACATCAGTATACCCGCATCGGCAAGCTGGCGATGCTGGGTGGGATGTCCAAGGTGGTACAGGACGTGCCTCCTTTTATGATGGTGGACGGACGACCGGCTGAGGTGCTGGACCTGAACACGATTGGTTTACGACGGCATGGCATCCCTCCGGCAGTACGAGCGGGGTTGCGCCAGGCGTATAAACTACTGTACCGTTCGAAGCTCAATATGTCGCAGGCGATCGAAGCCATAGAGGAGGAAGTGGAGCCCAGTCCGGAGCGGGATTACCTGCTGGACTTCCTGCGCAGTATTCGCAAGGGCTTTGGAGGGCGCGCCAACGACCCTCGCGGTATGAGGTGAGCACATCGATAACTATTGTTTGTGTGGCAGGAGAAGCCAGCGGCGACGCCAGTTGCGCTGCGCTTGTGCAGGCGGTGCGCCAGCGGTTGCCTGGTGCACGCTTCTGGGGCATCGGGGGGCGGCGCATGGCGGAAGCAGGAGTACAACTGCTTTACGATAGCAGTCGCTGGGGGGCGGTCGGCGTGGTGGAGGCTTTACGTCTTGTTCCTGCGCTGTGGCTAGCGCAGCAGAACCTGAAGCGACGGCTGGCGCAGCAACCTCCCGACCTGTTGGTACTGGTAGATTTTGGCGCGTTCAACGTGCCGCTGGCGAAATGGGCGAAAGGGAGAGGCGTCAAAGTGTTCTACTACTTCCCGCCCGGCTCATGGCGCAGGTCGCTACCCCAGCGCAACGACCTTCCGCAATGCACCGATTGCATCGTGACGCCGTTCCCCTGGTCGGCTGACCTGCTACGGCGGGCTGGAGCCAATGCACACTTCGTGGGGCATCCCCTGCTGGATAGGGTGCATCCCTCATTGAGTGAAGCAGAGTTCTGCGAGAGGCTGAACCTGCAGCCGAAAGGCTTGCGCATCGGCTTACTGCCGGGCAGCCGTCGGCAGGAGGTGCGTTTTCTGTTGCCAACCATGCGCCAAGCTGCGGAACTGCTGTGCCAGCTGGGGACGGATGTGCAGTTCGTGCTGGCTCTGGCGCCATCGGTGCAGGATGAAGAAGTGCGGCGCGTCTTCACTGGCTCCGCCGTCCAGTGGCGAGTCGCCAGAGAGCTGACCTACGATGTGATGGCGCACAGCCACCTGCTGTGGTGCTGCTCGGGCACGGCGACGCTGGAGGCGGCGATACTGGGCACGCCGATGATTATCCTGTATCGCGTCTCGCGATGGATGGAGCTGGAGTATCATCTTCGCAAACGCTCGCTGAACCTCACCTTTATCGGCTTACCAAACTTGATCGCACAGCGAAGCGTCTGTCCTGAGCTATTGCAACACGCTGCCACGCCGCAGAACATCGTCGCTCATTCGCTCACGCTTCTGCCGGGCACAGAACAACATCAGCTACAGCGGAAGGCGTTACAGGAGGTAAAATCGCTATTAGGAGAACCGGGCGCAACAGACCGTGCAGCTCAGCTGCTTCTGGAGTGTTTAGATATTCACCATGTCAACACGAGATGACAGACAAATACAGAGACGCTTGTGGCGTGACCTGAAGCCCCATCTGAAATATATCGCTCTCGGTTTGATCTGCGCTGCAGGAGCACAGGTGATTACCCTGCGCATTTTCGCGCTCACCCGCGATGTGGTAAACGCCGCCCAGCATTATCAGGATGTGAGCTTGCTCAACCGGGTGAGCCTTATCGTCATCGGCGCGTTCCTCGTCAAGTTCGTTTTCGCCTACGGACAGACCTACTATCTCTCGCTGGCTGTCAACCGATTCACCATGCGGCTGCGCGAGAAGGTGTACGAGCATCTGCAAAGCCTGTCGCTCTCGTATTTCACCCATCGCCGCACGGGCGCGCTGATGTCGGTGCTTACCAACGACATCAATGCTATCTCCAGCGGCGGTACGCTATTGAAAGATATGGTCGCTGCGCCTATCGGAGTAGTGGGCGGTCTGATATGGCTGTTCGTTATCTCGTGGAAGCTGTCGCTGATTGCCGTGGTGGGCGTGCCGTTGATGGCTCTGATTATCCGCGCCATTGGCAAGCGCATGAGGCAAATCGGTCAACAGACCCAGCTGCGTCTGGAAGATGTGACAGCGGTCATTCAGGAGACCATCGCCGGGGTACGTACCATCAAAGCCTTCGCCACCGAGCCGATAGAAATCAAGCGGTTCAAGGAGCGCAACTACCTGTCTTACCGCGCCGTGATGGACGGTGTGCGCGCCAGCGCAGCGTTGCGCCCTCTGATCGAGCTCATCGGCGCGGGCGGAATCGCTTTTGTGTTGTGGTACGGCGGTCACCAGATTGTGCGGGGCGAACTGGATTTCGGCGGACTGGGCAGCTTCCTGTTGACGCTGAATCTGGTAGCGCAGAGTATGCAAACGCTGGGCAGCATCAACGTCACGCGCCAGCAGGTGCTGGCTGCAGCAGAGCGCGTATATCGCGAGGTGCTGGATGTTCACCCCGAAGTGCAAGAACTGCCAGACGCCCTACCAATACCACCTATCGTTGGGCATGTACAGTTCGAGAACGTTTGTTTTGCCTATCACCGCGGGGGGCGTCTGGTGCTGGACAACATCTGCTTCGAGATGAAGCCCGGCACGGTAGTGGCGGTAGTCGGTCATAGCGGAGCGGGCAAAAGCACCCTGGCCGACCTCATTCCGCGCTTCTATGACCCCACATCCGGGAAGGTGCTTATCGACGGGATAGACATCCGTACGGTACAGATAGCTTCTTTGCGCAAGCAAATCGGCATCGTGCCCCAGGAGACGCTCCTGTTCAGCGGAACCATCCGTGACAACATCGCTTACGCTGTGCCCGATGCCACTGACGAGCAGGTAATTGAAGCAGCCAAGGCGGCGCACGCACACGAATTCATTCAGCGGTTGGAGAAAGGCTACGAGACGCTGGTCGGTGAGCGTGGCGTGCGCCTATCAGGCGGAGAACGACAGCGTATCGCCATCGCCCGTGCGATCCTGAAGAACCCGCGCATCCTGATTCTGGACGAGGCAACATCTTCGCTGGATACCGCCTCCGAGGCGTTGGTACAGCAGGCATTAGAGGAGCTGATGCGTGGGCGCACTACGCTGGTTATCGCCCACCGCCTGAGTACGGTGGTGAACGCTGACCATATACTGGTACTGGAACATGGACGTATTGTGGAGCAGGGCACTCACCAGCAACTGCTGGCAAGAGGGGGCGTTTACGCCAGATTGTTCCGCAAGCAGATGGGCGAGCATAAGGCGCAGGAGCTGGTAGCGCAAAGTGAGTAAGAGCGGAGAGAAACAGGATTGGTGGCAGAGGCTGCGCCCGAAGTTACTGGGATTTATCATCTGGAGCCTCGCTCGGGCGGTCGGGTTGAGCTTGCGCCTGAAGGTGTTCAACTTCGATCAGGTGCTGCAACGAGCACAGGAAGGCAGAGGAGCAGTGCTGGTAACGTGGCACGGGCGCAGTTTCATCCCTGCCAACGTGTTCAAAGGCAAAGGCTTCTGGGCGATTATCTCCCTTTCGCGCGATGGGGAGATTCAGAACCACATCTTCCGACGGTTCGGCTTTCGCATCATTCGAGGGTCTACCGGGCGCGGCGGTATCCGCGCTGCGCTGGAGGCTGCTCGGCGGGTTGCGGAAGGAGGCATTCTGGCGTTCACTCCTGACGGGCCGCGCGGACCCAACCGGCAGGTGCAACCCGGCGCGCTCTTCATCGCTCAAAAAGCAAAATGCCCCATCATTCCGGCAGGAGTCGCTGCTTATCCATGCAAGTTGCTGCCGACCTGGGATCGTTACATGATACCCCTGCCCTTCGCACGAGGGGTATTTATCTTTGGAGAACCTATCGATGTGCCTGAAAACATCAGCGAAGAGCAGTTCGAGCAGCTGCGCCAGGAGGTAGAAGAGGCGATTAACACGCTGGAGCAACAGGCGGAGCAGATGGCCCGAGCAAAGAGAGTGTAAGCTATGTTCAGTACACTATATAACCTCTTTCTTATGCTGACATCCCCCCTGTGGTTGGTATATCTGCTGTGGCGTATTGTGGTGCGCGGCAAATCGCGCGAGGGGTGGAGCCAGCGACTGGGCGGGCTACCTGTATCTCCGCAGGGGCGCAGGACAATATGGGTCCATGCGGTGTCAGTAGGCGAAGTGATTGCCGCCTTACCCCTGTTGCAGTCTTTGCGCGAAGAGTTTCCGGAACATTACCTGCTGTTGACCACTCTGACGCCTGCCGGCAACGCCATAGCCCGCCAGCATCTGGGCAAGCTGATAGACGCGGTAGGTTACCTGCCAGTAGACCTGCCCTTTGCGGTAAAGCGCGCCCTGCAACGGGTAAGCCCCGACGCGCTAATCGTGATGGAAACCGAGTTGTGGCCCAACCTGCTGACGATAGCTTATCGTCGAGGAGTGCGCACTTTCATCGCCAACGGTCGGCTCTCTGACCGCAGCCTGCCCACCTACAGGCGTTTTCGCTGGTTCTTCGCTCAGGTGCTGCGTTGCATAGACGCGATATGTGCGCAGTCGGAGGAGGACGCCAGGCGGTTCTGCGCTATCGGCGCGCCCCCGGATCGTGTGCATGTTGTGGGCAACACCAAGTTCGACCAGGCGGCGGTCGGCGCGCAGGAGGTAGACGTGGACTTGTTGCGACGCGATCTGGGGCTTCCCGAAGGTACGCCTGTGCTGGTTATTGGCAGTAGCCGCGCTCCAGAGGAAGAAGTACTGATTGCTAAAGCCTACCGACGGCTCCGTGAGCAATTTCCGACACTGTGCATCGTGTGGGCGCCTCGCCACGTGGAGCGAGCGGAGACGGTGGCTGACGTGCTGCGGGCGGAAGGCTTCCACCCCTGGTTTCGCACGCAGGGTGTTCCGGACTCTCCACAAGGACAAATTGTACTGGACACCTTCGGCGAGCTGGCAAGGGTGTACGCGATAGGCGATGTAGCGATAATTGGTGGAAGTTTTGTACCGTTAGGCGGACAGAATCTACTGCAACCGTTGGCGCATGGCAAGCCGGTGGTGCATGGACCGTATATGCACAACTTCCGCGATGTGGCGGCGCTGGCGCGTCAGGCAGGGGTAGCGTGGACAGCGCATAGCGAGGAAGAGCTGGTGCAACACGTATCCCGTCTGTTGAGGGATGAACGCCTGCGCGCCGAGGTTGCTCGCCGTGCCCAAACGCTTGTGCGAGAACAGCAGGGAGCATCGCAACGGATAACCGAAATACTGAAGGCGTTCATGATCTGGTAACCTTCATCGCACTGCTACCGTGAGATGCTTCGCCTTCGGCTCAGCATGACAGTTTTTGCATTCCTTTTGTCATTCTGAGCGTCAGCGAAGAATCTCGAAGATGCTTCGCCTTCGGCTCAGCATGACAACATGGGCAG
>JANWYZ010000076.1:0-8362 GCA_025054895.1 bacterium
GCTACAGACGTTCTGTCACTGCGACAGAGCGGTTTTACTTGTCCACAGTTACCGAGACCTTGTCCTTGATTGCCACCTGCGCTGCGGCGAGGCGGGCAATCGGCACGCGGAACGGCGAGCAGGACACGTAATCCAACCCAATCTCGTGGCAGAACTCGATGGACGACGGTTCGCCGCCGTGCTCGCCGCAGATGCCCAGCTTAATAGTGGGGTTCACCTTGCGGGCGTCCTCTACGCACAGGCGCATCAGTTTGCCGACGCCCTTGCGGTCGAGCTTCTCGAACGGGTTGGCAGGCAAGATGTCCATCTCCACGTAGCGCTGCAGGAATTTGCCCTCGGCGTCGTCGCGGCTGATGCCGAAGGTGGTCTGCGTGAGGTCGTTGGTACCGAAGGAGAAGAACTCGGCGTGCTGGGCAATCTCCTCAGCGGTGAGCGCGGCGCGAGGTATCTCAATCATCGTACCGAACTTGTAGTCGATGTCCACGCCCGCCTCCTCCAGCACCGCTTTGGCGACCGCCTCGAGCTTCTCGCGTACGAAGATGAGCTCATGCACGTCGCCCACCAGCGGGATCATGATTTCGGGATGGACATCGATGCCGCGCTTCTTGACCGCCACCGCCGCCTGCAGGATGGCGCGCACCTGCATCTCCACGATCTCAGGGAAGAGGATGGAGAGGCGGCATCCACGCAAGCCCAGCATCGGGTTGAACTCGCGCATGCCCTCAATCGCCTCCAGCAGGTGTTCCTTCTCTGCCAGCAGCCCTTCCAGCGCCTTGCCGCCCAGCGTATTCACTGCGACGCGCAGCTCGGTTACCTCACGCAGAGTCTGCTCGTAGCTGGGCAGGAACTCGTGCAGCGGCGGGTCAATCAGGCGGATGGTGACGGGGCGTCCTTCCATCACCTCGAAGATGCCTTCGAAATCTTTCTGCTGCACAGGCAGGAGCTTGTCCAGCGCAGCGCGCCGCTGTTCCTCGGTGCGGGCGAGGATCATGTCCTGCACTACAGGCAGGCGGTCTTGCTCGAAGAACATGTGCTCGGTGCGGCACAGACCGATGCCCTCCGCGCCGAAATCCACTGCCTGCTTCGCGTCGCGCGGGTTGTCGGCGTTGGTGCGCACGCCCAGCTTGCGCCGCTCGTCCGCCCAGTCCAGCAGCTCGTGCAGCTCGTCGGTGAACATCGCCTCCACCAGCGGCGCCTGTCCGAGGATGACTTCGCCTGTAGAGCCGTTGATAGAAATCCAGTCACCCTCCTTCACGGTGACGCCGTTGGTGGTAAACTCGCGCTTGTTGAGGTCGATGGAAATCGCTTCACAGCCTGCCACGCAAGGGATGCCAAAGCCTCGCGCCACTACCGCTGCATGACTGGTCATCCCCCCGCGTGCGGTCAACACACCCTTGGACGCGAGCATACCGTGAATATCATCGGGCGTGGTCTCGGGGCGCACCAGGATCACCGGTTCACCCTGTCCGCGCTGGGCAGCGGTATCGGCGTCGAACACCGCCTTGCCCACCGCCGCCCCCGGCGACGCCGCCAGTCCTTTGGCAATAACCTCTACCTTCGCCTTGGGGTCGATCTGTGGGTGCAACAGCTGGTCAATGTCAGTTGGCTTCACGCGCAGGATGGCTTCATCCTTGCTGATAAGCCCCTCCTTCGCCATATCCACCGCGATTTTGACCGCCGCCAGCGAGGTGCGCTTGCCCACGCGACACTGTAGAATGAATAGACGTCCTTTCTCGACGGTGAACTCGATGTCCATCATGTCGCGGTAGTGGTTCTCCAGCAGTTTGGCGATCTCGTCGAACTGCTTGTAGATTTGAGGATTGATGGACATCAGCTCGTCAAGGTGCATCGGGGTGCGGATGCCTGCCACCACATCCTCGCCCTGTGCATTGATGAGGTATTCGCCGTACAGCTTCTTCTCGCCGGTCGCCGCGTCGCGGGTAAACGCCACACCCGTGCCCGAGTCTTCGCCCATGTTGCCGAACACCATCGTCTGCACGTTGACGGCGGTGCCAAGGTCCCACGGGATGCCTTCGCGCTCGCGGTACACCTGCGCGCGCGGGTTGTTCCACGAACGGAAGACCGCCTCGATCGCCAGCTTGAGCTGCTCATAGGGGTCCTCTGGAAAGTGCCTGCCTGTTTCCTCTTTAACCAGATTCAAGTAGTCGTCGCATAGCTGCTTCAGGGCGTCGGCGGGCACTTCGGTGTCCAGCGTCACGCCCAGTTTCTTTTTATACTCATCCAGCAGCTCCTCGAACTTGTGACGCTCCACGCCCAGCACGATGTCCGAGAACATCATAATGAACCGGCGGTAGGCATCGTAGGCAAAACGGGGGTTGTTCGACAGCTTGATCAACCCTTCCACGCTCCTGGCGTTGAGCCCGAGGTTGAGGATGGTATCCATCATGCCGGGCATCGAGAACTTCGCGCCGGAGCGAACGGACACCAGCAGCGGGTTCGCCGGGTCGCCGAAGTTACGCCCCATACGTCGTTCCACTTCCGCCATCGCGGCGCGCACTTCATCCATCAAGCCTTCTGGGAACTGGTTGCCGCTGCGGAGGTATTGCATGCATACTTCAGTGGTGATGGTAAAGCCCGGGGGAACTGGTAGACCGATGTTGGTCATTTCCGCAAGGTTTGCGCCCTTGCCGCCCAGAAGGTCGCGCATCTGGGCATTGCCTTCCTCGAAAAGGTATACACGCTTATTCGCCATATCCTTCCACCCGTCAGATAGAGTTTGTTTCTCGGAGCGTGGTACAAAAACGCCCCTATAATAGGATAACACATTTTTGCGGAAGGTCAAGAAGATTCGACAGTATCGCTCCTTAACACAGCGCTAACCCGGAGCGCGTTCATCTACCAGCGCAAGCTGTAGCACCTCGTCCATGTGACGCACGAAGTGGAACTCGATGTCGGTCAGCACCTGCTGGGGGATTTCGTCCATATCGCGCCGGTTCTCTTCAGGCAAGATGACTACATGAATACCTGCGCGGTGCGCCGCCAGCACCTTCTCTTTGACGCCGCCAATGGGCAGGATACGCCCCCGCAGAGTGATTTCGCCCGTCATCGCCACATCGCGTCGCACAGGACGCCCGGTGAACGCCGACGCCAGCGCAGTGGCGATGGTGATGCCCGCAGATGGTCCATCTTTGGGCACTGCGCCCTCCGGGACGTGGATGTGGATATCCGCGTTGCGAGTGAACTCAGGGTCTATTTGCAGCTGGGTAGCGCGCGAGCGGATGTAGGTCAGCGCGGCTTGCGCCGACTCCTTCATTACCTCGCCCAGCTGACCGGTGAGCAGCAGCTGTCCTTTGGTGGCGGGTAACACGCTGACCTCAATGGAGACAATATCGCCGCCGAATTGCGTTACTACCAGCCCCGTTGCCGCGCCGACTTCGTCGCGCTCCTCCGCCGTGCCATAGTGGTATTTGCGCGCGCCCAGATAGGTAGGGATGTCTTCCGGTACAACCTTTTTGGATTCTATCTGTCCTTCCGCCACCGCTCGCGCCACTTTACGGCACACCGAGGCGATTTCGCGTTCCAGATTGCGCACCCCCGCCTCGCGGGTGTACTCGCGCAGGATGAGCTGGATCGCCGCATCGGTAAACTGGCACTGCTCGGGGGTTAAGCCGTGTTCTTTTAGCTGCTTGGGCACCAGGAAGCCTCTGGCGATGTTCATCTTCTCGTCTTCGGTATAGCCCGGGAAGACGATAACTTCCATGCGGTCGCGCAGGGCAGGGGGAATAGGGTCGAGCAGGTTAGCGGTGGTGATGAACATCACCTCGCGCAGGTTGAAGGGTACCTCCAGATAGTGGTCGGAGAAAGCGTAGTTCTGTTCGGGGTCTAGAGCCTCCAGCAGGGCGGAAGAGGGGTCGCCGCGGAAGTCCATGCCCAGCTTGTCAATCTCATCCAGCATGAACACCGGATTACGCGAGGCCGCCTGCCGGATGCCCTGGATAATGCGCCCGGGCAGTGCGCCTACGTAGGTACGTCGGTGACCGCGGATCTCCGCCTCATCGCGCACCCCGCCCAGCGACACGCGCACGAACTTGCGTCCCAGCGCGCGCGCAATCGACCTGCCGATGGAGGTTTTGCCCACGCCCGGCGGTCCCACAAAGCACAGGATGGGTCCCTTCATTGCGTTGCCAGCCAGCTTACGCACCGCAAGGAACTCGAGGATGCGCTCTTTCACTTTCTGCAAACCGTAGTGGTCTTCATCCAGCACCTGCGCGGCGGCAGCAATGTCCAGATTATCCTCGGTGATGGCGCTCCAGGGCAGCGACACCAGCCAGTCCAGGTAGTTACGCACTACCACGCCCTCGGGCGCAGCGAATGGCATCTTTTCGAGCCGTTCCAGCTCCTTGAAGGCGCGTTCCTGTACCTCTTCAGGCATTGCCGCGGCGAGGATTTTCTGGCGGAACTCTTCCACCTCGCTGGCGCGTTCATCGCGTTCCCCCAGCTCCTGTTGGATGACTTTCAGCTGTTCACGCAGGAAAAACTCGCGTTGGGTATCGCCCATCTCCTTCTCCACGCGCGAGCGGATAGTCTTCTGCAACTCCAGGATTTCTATCTCCTTGCGCATGATGACCACGAGCCGCTCGAGCCGTTCGCGCACACCGACCATTTCCAATATCTGCTGCTTTTCTTCCACGCGAACGGGCAGGTAGGGGGTGACAGTATTGATAATGCGCTCGGGGTCGCTCTGGTTACTCACGCTCAGCAGCACTTCGGGCGGAATGTTCTTGCCAGAGTTCACCAGCTGCTCGAACAGCGATATGACGATGCCCATCAGCGCTTCGATTTCGAGGTCATGTTGTTTCTGGCTGAGCAGAGGTTCTATCGCCACCAGGATAAACGGCTCTGTTTGCACGTAGCGGGCGATGCGCACGCGGGCGATGCCCTGTAGCATCAGGCGCAGCGTTCCGTCGGGCATACGCAACACCTGCAGCACCTCCACTACCACACCTACGTTGTAGATGTCCTCGGGTTCGGGTTCCTCGGTAATAACCTCTTTCTGCGCGGCGAGAACAATGAGGCGGTCGCTCTCCATCGCCTCTTCCAGGGCGCGCACCGAGCGCTCCCTGCCCACAAACAGCGGAAACACCATCTGGGGGAAGTATACCTGGTCGCGCACAGGTACAAGCGGAAGTTGGGAAGGGAGACGCGAACCGACGCTCTCCTCTGCTTCCCACTCCTCCTCGGCAGGTCGGGCGCGCCTGCGGCGAGTGGAGCGGCTTTTCGACGCTGTCGCGTCGCTTTCTGTTGTCGCTTTACGCGCTCTGGGCATGGCTTCTACGATGCCTGCTTGATGTCTTCGGCACGCAGCACCTGTGGCTCGGTGCGTTCTCGCACCGTGCTCTCGTCCACAATCACCCGCTTAATGTCCTGTGAGGATGGCACCTCGTACATGATATTCATCATAATCTCCTCGATAATTGCCCGCAGGGCGCGTGCGCCGGTTCCTCGCAGCATGGCTTGCTGGGCGATGGCGCGCAGTGCGCCTTCGGTGAACACCAGGTCCACGCCGTCCATCTCGAAGAACTTCTGGTACTGCTTGACCAGCGCGTTCTTAGGCTCCACAAGGATACGCACCAAAGTTTCCTCGTCCAGCGGTTCCAGTGTGGTGACCACAGGCAGCCGCCCGATAAACTCGGGGATAAAGCCGAACTTCAGCAAATCTTCCGGGATCACCTGCGCCAGTAGCTCGCCATAACTGAGCTTCCTTTTGCCTTCCAGCGAGGCAAGGAAACCCATCGTCTGGTTGCCCAGTCTCTGCGCGATAATCTTATCCAGCCCTTCAAACGCTCCGCCACAAATGAACAGGATGTTGGTGGTATCTACCTGAATGAACTCCTGCTGTGGGTGTTTACGTCCTCCCTGAGGGGGTACATTGGCGATAGTGCCCTCCAGAATCTTCAGCAACGCTTGCTGCACGCCTTCACCCGACACGTCGCGGGTGATGGAGGGGTTATCCGCTTTGCGGGCGATTTTATCGATCTCGTCGATGTACACGATACCGCGCTGCGCGTTGCGCACGGTCTCTTGCAGGGAGGTTCCCGTATCAGCCGCCTGCAGGAGGCGCAACAGGATATTCTCTACATCTTCGCCCACATAGCCTGCCTCGGTGAGCGAGGTAGCGTCGGCGATTGCGAAGGGCACGTTCAGAATCTTCGCCAGGGTTTGCGCCAGCAACGTTTTGCCGCTCCCTGTGGGACCAATCAGCAGGATATTACTTTTCTGCAGTTCAACGTCGCTGTCCTTATCTTTCGAGGAGTGCTGGATGCGCTTATAGTGGTTATACACCGCTACCGACAGTGCACGTTTGGCACGCTCCTGTCCTACCACGTATTGGCTGAGGATGCGGTAAATCTCTTTCGGTTTGGGCACGCTGGGCAGTCCATAGGAGGCAGTACGTTCGTGGCGCGCCACCTGTGACTGTATCAGCTCGTTGGCATATTGAATGCAATCGATGCACACTCCACCATGCATACCCTGTATCAAGCGCGGACGAATCTTGCCGCACAACACACAACGTCCTTCCAGCGGTTCAAATCCTGTTCGTGCCACCGGCTCGCTCCTCAATATCAAAATGGTATGTTGCTCAACCTCGATTAGCGTACGCCACGCGACAGTATCTCGTCGATAATGCCATATTCCTTCGCTTCCTGTGCGGACATGAAGTAGTCGCGCTGGGTATCCTGCTCCACACGCTCCAGCGGCTGTCCGGTGTGGTAAGCGAGGATTTCGTTGAGCATCCTGTTATAGCGCAACACCTCTTGCGCCTGGATGTTGATGTCTATCGCTGTTCCTTGAAAGCCTGCGCTCACCTGGTGGATCATCACCCGGGCGTGTTCCAGACAGTAGCGCATGCCTTTTGTACCCGCGGCGAGCAATACCGCTGCCATCGATGCCGCCTGTCCCACACAGATAGTAGCAATCTCGCATTTGAGCACCTGCATGGTATCGTAGATCGCAAGTCCTGCGGATACACTGCCACCTGGCGAGTTGATATATAACTCGATTTTGCGGTTCGGGTCCTCTTTTTCCAGAAAAAGCATTTCCGCCACTACCAGATTAGACACATGGTCGTCGATGGGCTCGCCGATAAAGATGATACGGTCTTTGAGCAGGCGCGAGTAGATATCGTAGGCTCGTTCTCCACGCGCCGTTTGCTCTACCACCATCGGTATCAGTGAGTTACAAAGACCATGCAGAGTGTTCATCTTCTACTCCTCATTATCGGACTGCTCGCGTCCGGACTGGATGCGAAACTCCTCTTCTGTAACATCGGCAACATCCCACAGGAACTGCAGTACCTTTTGTGTAAGGCGTATATCCAGTTCCTCTTCCAGCCTTTCCGAGCGAGCAGCGTCCTCCTCTGAGAGGTTATATTGTTCTGCGATCTCGCGAACAACCTGCTGGCGTTCCTCATCGCTAAGGGTGATCCCTTCGCGTTCGCGGATAGCCTTCAGTATGAGCCCGTACAGGATGTCGGAAGCAGTTCGTCGGTGCCAGTATTCGACGAACTCTTCTTCGCCCATGTTATAGCCTTGTGCATAGTCTGCAAGCGTGTATCCACCTCGGCGGAGCTGTTCTTCCAGTGCAGCCAGCGAGTCGCGCGCCCGCGAAGCGATGATAATGGGCGAGATATCCACCTGTGCGGCTTGTAGCACTGCCCGGCGCATGGAAGCGCGGGAGGCGGTTTCGGAGTATTGGGAGATCTCTTCTTCCAGCTTCTGGCGGATACGCTCGCGTAAATCGTCCATCGACTCCGCCTGCGCTTGCTTCAGAAACTCTTCGTCACCCGGCAGCTTCATCTCGGAGACGCCGTGCACCGTCACCTGTAGCCTGACAGTTTTACCGCGCAGCTCCGCGTCGGGGTCGCTTTCAGGGAACTGCACCGTCTCCTCTTTCACATCACCTGCCTTCATCCCCAGAAGCAGTTTGCCCAGCGGATGCGACTGCATCTCTTCGGTAAGGTGTACCAGGTTGCGCCGGGTTGGAAGCGGGTTTTGCTCACCTTCAAGGTGGGGCACAATGGTTACGAAAACCACATCTCCGGTCTGCGCTTCGCGCTCTACCCGCTCGTATCGGCTGAGCTGACGACGGCGAGACTCGATATCGTTGGTCACGTCCTCTTCGGTCACTACGGGTTTGTAGCGGGTGACCTTTAATCCGCGATACTCACCCAGTTCCACCTTCGGTTCCAGGGGTACCTTCAGCGAGTAGAGCAATGGCTTGCCCTCTTCCAACTGCTGGATGTCCAGTTCTGGCGGTGCGCCGTATGGCTCCAGCTGTGCCTGTTCCATTGCACGGTTCATCGTCTCTTTGAGGAGCTGCTCCAGCACGCGCTCGCGCACGT
>JANWYZ010000076.1:8372-12205 GCA_025054895.1 bacterium
CGCCTTGCCGGGGCGAAAGCCAGGCACCTGCACGTACTTGCCGAGCTGGCGGTATACCCTCTCGAACGCCTGATTCACTCGCTCGGGTTCCACCTCTACCCGTAGCGCTACCGTTTGATGCTCTAGTGTTTCTGTTGTCACCTGCATCCTGTCATATTGCCTCGCCGAAGTATATTAAAACACCTCTACAGATATTCGCAAAAAGAAGGATACAATCCGCCCTCTACTCAGGCAGTCCTCGGGGCGGGTTGCATCCTTCCTGTGCATCGCTGAGAAGCGTCGTGTAATCGCCTTGTGGTCACGTTGCTAGTGTACCACAGGCAGCGGATACTGTCAAGGTAACTGTGTCAGACCTCGCGTTCCACGATGTAATCGCATAGTGCGGTTAAGCTCTCGCGGATGACGCTGGGTGGTAGTAAAACAAGCGATTCGGCAGCCTGCCGGGCATGGTATGCCGCAACAGCCTGCGTTTGGGCGAAGCCATTGTAGCGACGGATTATCTCCACGACCTGCTGTATCTCTCCATCGTTCACAGGCGATTCCACTATCTGCAGGAGCCGTTTGTGGTCTGCAGGGGTGGCTTCGCGCAGAGCGATAATCAGAGGCAGGGTGAACTTGCCCTCGCGCAAGTCGCTACCTACGGGTTTTCCCATACGGGCGGGGTTGCCAATGTAGTCCAGCAGGTCATCGGCAAGCTGAAATGCCATGCCGATGTGGAAACCGTAACGCCCTAATGCCTCTACTGTCTCCGGTGGCGCTTGCGCAGCCAGCGCGCCCGTTCGGCAGCATCCCTGAATGAACACTGCTGTCTTTTTGCGGATAATGTCGAAGTAAGTCTGCTCGGAAATGGAGACGTCCGCCTTATGGAGCATTTGTAGCACTTCGCCTTCACTCATTTCCAGAGCAACCTGCGATACGGTGCGGATAATCTCGATGCTCCCGTCCTCCGCCAGCAGACTCATCACCTTCGCCAGCAGGTAGTCGCCGGTGATGACCGTAACCCCATTCCCGAAGAGCGCGCTGGCGGTAGGTCTACCGCGTCGAGTAGTCGTGTTGTCTACAACGTCGTCGTGGATAAGGGTAGCGGTGTGCATCAATTCGGCGGCGGCGGCTAAAGGGATTAGCCGGCTTCTATTCACAGGTAGCCCTGTTGCATACGCGCTCAGGCAAACAAGCGCAGGGCGCAGCCGCTTGCCCCCTGAAGACAACACATGCCCGCTCAGCGACCATATCGTGTGTACAGGGGAAGATATCTCTTGCTGAATGCGTTCCTCGACCGCCTGAAGGTCTGGTAAAACCACTTCCAGTAGTTTCACAATGTGCGGGTCGATGGAGCGCGTGACGGATGCGGTGGTGATGCTCATGGTTTAACCCCGGAATGAATACAAACAATGCCCATAGTGAGCTCACGCCAGGTTACTGCGGTGAACCCCACCTCGCGCATGATATGCGCCAGCTGTTCTCGTTCGGGGAAGTACTGCACGGAGGTGGGCAAGTAGGTATAGGCGTCCCGATGGCTGAACAGACCACCGATGCCGGGTAGCAAACGGTGAAAGTAGAAGTGGTATATCGCGCGGAAAGGTTGGCGACGCGGACGGGAAAACTCCAAACACACCACACGCCCGCCTGGTTTCAACACACGCCACATCTCGGCGAAAGCTTTGCGGATGTCTACCACGTTGCGGATGCCAAACGCCACCGTGACCGCCTGGAAAGAGCCTGAAGCAAACGGCAGTTGTAAAGCGTCGCCCAGCACCAGCGTTATCTGCCTCTGCCCCGAGCGTTTACGCGCCTTGCTCCAGCCCAGGCGCAGCATCGGCTCGCAGAAGTCTACGCCAATTACCGTGCCGCTTGTTCCCACATCGCGCGCCAGGCGCACGGCGAGGTCTGCAGTGCCGGTGCACACATCGAGCGCAGTATCACCCTGTTGCAGATTCGCTTCGCGGGCGGCGACGTTGCGCCAGTAGTGATGTATGCGCAAGCTGAGCAAAGAGTTCAACAGGTCGTAGCGCGGCGCAATACGTGCGAACATGTCGCGCACATAAGAACGCTTCTGCTCCCCAATTACTTTCGATTCATCCAAAGCAATGCTCACTGCACGCTCCTGGCGTGATCTTCTCAACCAATTACCGCAACGAGTATACCAGATTCACCCAACACCGTTCAAACGCCCCAGACTACCTCTCCCTCTTCGCCGAGCGCAGAAGCTGAAACGTACTCTGCATCCCCCACGCTACCAGTGCAAGGTCCATGGCGCTTTGTCCTAATTGCGGCAGGTAATAGTAGTGCTCGAACGGATGCAGCAGGCTCATCGGAAGATATGTTGCTCCCTGCCACAGTAGCCACCAGCCGAACCATTGCCATGAGCGCCAGCACGCCGCCAGCACGCCCAGAAAGGCGAGGTCGGCGATGAGTGTGTGCCAGGCGTCTTCGAAAAAGAAGAGGTAGGGGCTGAACCCCACGGTCATCCAGTAGCGGAAGTGGATTAAGACAGGCAACAGAGTTTGCAGCAAATGGAGCACTCCCAGGGTGGGATTGGAGCGCAGCTGTTGTTGCTGGTAGCCGCTCAGGGCGACGGGCAGCAGGGCGAAGCGCAATGCAAGGTATGCTACCGCCAGCGTGGTGAACACGCCTAGAGCCGCCCACGCCCGCGCCCCCCACTCTTTGCGCATGGCGAAGGCAAGCACCGCCGCTAATGGAACTATCGTAAGCGGTTGCTCGTACGCACCAAGCGCTGCCGCGTAAAGTAAGCCAGAGGCAATTAGATGTCGGCATCGCCCCGAGCCTCCCCAGCGAATCAGCGACCAGATGCTCCACACCACCAGGCAGGTTGCCAGCAACGCAGTGCGCGAGGGGACCCACACGATGAGCCGTCCAAAACCGCTGTGCACCGCCCTGTCCCAGCCCCAGAAGAAGGCTCCTGCTGCCAACCAGAACTGCCACCCGTGTTTGCGCAGAAGAGCTTGCCACGTTTCGCTCCGCCACACGTGCAGGAGTGTACCCACGACAACAACGTACAGCCCGATTACCCACCAGGCGGAAATTACCCGTAGCGGATACAGCGCACTGGTCTGCTGCAGGCTCAGCGCAACCGCCCCTGCGACGGCAAACAGCCCGAACTGCCACTCTTCAACGAAGAGGTGTGACAGCCACCGACGGGCGAGCCAATGCAGGATCAGATAGAAGCCCATCGCCGTCAATACCGCCAGCAGCCAGTTGGTCAGCCGATAGCCCCAGCCGCTCTCGTCGTATAGAGTGTAATCTATTAGCAAGGAGAGGCAAGTGGTCGGACGGTAAAAGCCATTGTGCAGGAACCAGTCGCCAGTGAGCCATTGCCACCACCCTGCTAAGCCGCCTGTCTCACGCATCGCGTCCAGCATGGCGGCAGTGTCAGTATCCGAGCGTAGAGGGGCGTTCGCGACCACCTGCCTCAGCCCCGGCAGGTTGGCGAGGAAGATAGAACAGTATATAAGCACGTTGGGTGCGACCTGCTGAAGCCCTGCTCTCATGGAAGAAAGGTGCTTTTCCTCAGGGACAACACTGCAGAGATCCCCGTGTGAAACTGCCGTAAACTCAACCTTTTGTTTTCCAATAGACCGAAATCGCTGAATAGCAATCAATCAAAGCGTTTGAGATTCCTCGCAGGTATTCTACATGGAGCTGCTTTTCTCTGTCAATTGTCCTCCTGCCCATCCCGCTGCGTACCATCCACTGCGCCTCCTGTCGGCGTGTCCTGCTAGGGCTCTGTTAAGTTGTGAGTTTGGGATTGCTTCTCTGGCAGCCCACCATTGAAATGGTGGGCTATGAGTAGAAAAAACCTGCCTGCGCAGGTT
>JANWYZ010000077.1 GCA_025054895.1 bacterium
GCAGGAAGCTGGAAGGCGACACCATCCTCGTCTACCTGTGCCAGGATATCAGGCTTTCCCACTTTTGCCTGCAGGGTGAAAGTGGCGATGTCGTTGTTCGGCAGCAGTGCGTGTACGGTACAGCTGTAGGTAAAGCCAGCGCGTGGCTTTGCGCGTGTGCTCAGGTGCAGCAGCAAATGCTGGCGCTCCCTGCGCAGCATTCCCCAGCTGAAATCGCCGGGCGCTTGCAGATCGCGCAGCAGGTCCTCTGCGTCAGGTTCTTCCCATACGATGCCTCCTGCCGGACGAATCTGGAGGGCAACCGGTTGCTCGATAAACAGTTCGTTCTCACGCACAAAGCTGCGCAGAAAGCGCGACATCATGCGCATCTGAGAAACATGAGCCTGTATCGCCTTCAGCTTGTTACTCCGTTGTTGTGGAGTCAGGCTAAGCCGCTTCCAGCGTAATCCGACATCGTAGAAAGCCTCTGGAGGGGCAAGCGGTTCCTCAGGGTGTAAACCCTGTGGCTGGGGCCAGTCGCCGCAATGTACCATGTAATGCCGCAGCACCACCTTCTGCGCGAAGCCAATGCCCTGCGCCCGCAAACGCGCTATCGCAGTCTGCACAAAAAGAGCGGCAGCTGAATGGTCAGGGTGATCATCGGCTGGATGGGTAACGTAGACGTGAGAAGGCACGGTGCGGCGAAGTATAGTCTCTACATCGCGTAGCACGTTCTGCCCGCAATAAGTAACGCCAGGGTGCAGCGTGTTGCGATAGGGATTGGAGTCGGCTTGTGTGTAGTACGAGCGCAGGGCGTCTGGAGGTTTCCAGTGGGACTGCCAGAGGGCGTACAGTCCTCTATCGGGATAACCCAAAAAGACGATACGCCAGTCTTCCAGCCCTAGCAGATGCATAGCGCGATAAGCCTCTTGCTGGCGCATCTCACCAAATCGGATGTATTGCTCTGGAGTGGGCTTAGATTGTCGGAATTGTCGTTCCACCGCGAGGCGGAAGCCGTCGCCATTAGTCATATATACGACCCACACCTGCGCTCCTGCGTCGAGAGCCTGCTGAATCACCCCCGCACAGCCGATGACCTCATCGTCAGGATGTGGGGCGAATACCAGCACGCGGTCGCCTGCATGATGAGGGGGCATCTCGGGGATATCTCCTATCATGGAGCGGGGCAGAACGTAGGCCTGCCGATAGTAGCTAACGCCCCTATCGGCAAAGTACAACATGCCGGCAAGCCACAACAACCAGAAAAACCATTTGAGAGCGCGTTTTTTGCTCACGTGCGAACCGGTCTCCTGACCCTACGGAATGCTGCCCAGGTGTGGCGGAGAGGGTGGGATTCGAACCCACGAGGCTCATCGCCTGCCGGTTTTCAAGACCGGTGCCTTCAACCGCTCGGCCACCTCTCCGCTGCAGGTATGCTTCATACATCAAGTGGTAGAGTCCAAGCTTGGGCGATTTATAAAGTACCACAAAGCGCCGTTTTCGTCAACCGTGCTGCACCCCTTGCTTGCGTCTTCACCAATAGGCTATAATCAAAACGCTGTCGCCGTCGTTCAGGGAGAATGTTGCAGGAGCCTTTAATCGATGACTATACACCCGTCCGTTCCGAAAGTATTATCCGAATTGCGAGAACGTTATCCCAATACCACTTTCCTTGCTCTGGGGCAGACCGTTTTCTGGGACGAGCCCATGAAAGCTGTGTTGAACCGTCTGGCACGCGAAGTGGGCATCGGTTTTCCGCTGCTCCTGTGCGTGCACTGCACGGACTACTTCGCCAAGCTCTCACGTCCTGTTCCGACCGACCGCCCGATTGTTGCTCTGCCCCATAACGACGGCACCACACGCGACCTGTGGTCTGCTGCTGGCGAGCTGTCCTGTCTGTTCGGCAGTGAAACTATCCCCACCCGCCAGCGTTATGTAAACGCTGGCGTGGCGTTCGATAAGGTAGCAAAGCGACACCCAGACGGCGAACAGCGATTCATCGACCGTATGACCGAGGCGTGGGGCTGGCGTGGGCTGGTGCATACCGAGTTGCATTCGGTCATTGTGCATGAGGTATGCCTGCAGCATGTACTGGAGCCGCTGATAGAGCTGCTGCAGTGGGGGTTTGAAGAGAGTTTGAAGCTATTGCCCACGCACAAACGTCAGGAGGCGCGCTCTGCAGCGGCAGACAGGATTCTGGCATGGGCAAGCGACTTCGCCAAACAGCATCCCGACCAGTGTTTGAGCGCGCTCTATCAGTGGCTGTTCCCTCGATTCTTCGCCATGATGGGCGCACCTACCGACAATATCACTACCAACTGTTCGGCTAACCTGTTGAAGCTTACACCCGAAACCGCTATCCTGCCCCGTTTCCAGCTGGTAGACCTCTTCTTGAATCCCGAAACTCGTGCTATTGCCGAAGCCGCCTACAACCATGCGGTAGAGGGCTCTGAAATCTACACGCTGGACCGCTTTGGCGAAGGAGCTATTCCGTTCGACCTCATCGTGCCCAAACGAGGACGCGGCACCGTGCGCGTCACCGATCGGTGGTTAATAGTGGAAACGGAGCAACCGGTGACCTTGCCGTTGGCGCAACCGGTTTGTTCGATAGCGGACCTGGCGCGTGTGGTACAGATTCACTTACCGGGAGCCACCCTGGTAGGCAAAGCGGTTGCGCTGGTGTCTATGTTAGCGCGTGAGTTTCTGTTCGTGATGAACGAGGGCGGTTCGCCCTATGTGTGGCGTACCCGCAAGATGAACCGATATCTACGAGAGCATGGTATCGAGTGGAACGTGCATCCTATCCTGCGCCTGGTGTACCCTACATGGGATACACTGGGCGGCGGCGAGTGTGAAACCATCAGCTTGCCCGACCACCTGGCGGACGCTTTCGGTAAGCGCGAGATATGTACCTCGGAGTTTTCTGCACGCTGGCGTACCGTAGTCGGCGAGCAAAAAGCGCTGTTGGAAAGCATTCGCCATCTAACCAGCCCGCGTGAGGTGCTGGAGTTCCTGGCGCAGCGTGAAGGCGAGGACTGGCGCGTTCTACGCGAGGAGTATGACTTTCACCTCGCCACCCTGCGCGATCTGCGTGCGCAGGCGGAGGAGATTCACCAGCGCATTCATACCCTCTACGCGCAGATTGAGCAATGGAAGCAGGAGTACCAGAGGATTGAGCGGGCCAAAGGCGAAAACTATCGGCAGACCATCAAGCCCCTCAAAGAGCAGTTGTGGGAGCTGGCGCAGCGAGGCGTTACTTCCGGCGTTGAGGTAGAACGCATCCAGGATGAGATTCAGCAATACGAGCAGGCTCGCAAAGGCTTTGACCACGACTTACAGCAACTTCGTGAATGGATTGCTGAAGCGCGTGCGGAGGTGGCGCGCCTCAAACCGCAACGCCAGATGCTGGAACGCGGTGAGCAGAACCAGCGCGCTCGTCAGCGTACGGCGGAGATAGAGTGGCAAGCGGAACTGCGCAAGATGGAGCTGGTACGTCAGGCGATCCTGGTTTCCGAGGGGTTGACGCACACCGACCACCGTCCCACCTTCTGGTGGATACCGCTGGTAGACCCTTCGGGCGGATGGCTGGAGCGTATCACGCAAGCAACCGAAATGTATCTGGAGGAGATTTGAGTGCCGAGAAGGACGGAAGACAAAATCAAACCGCAGCGGGAACTGGCGCACATCGTGCAGCAAAGGAGCGAGCGCGGAGAGCGATGCGTTTTTACCAACGGCTGCTTTGACATCCTGCACGTGGGACACATCCGCTATCTGCAAGAGGCGCGCGAACTGGGCGACTATCTGGTAGTGGCAATTAACAGCGATACATCGGTGCGCCAGCTGAAAGGCTATCCCCGTCCGTTTATCACGCAGGACGAGCGAGCAGAGATGCTGGCGGCGCTGGAGAGTGTGGATTACGTTACTATCTACGAGGAGCTCACTGCTGATTCGGTAATACAGCTGCTGCGCCCGCACGTTTACGTCAAGGGAGGCGACTACAAGCCCGATACGATTCCGGAAGCGCCGCTAGTGCGCTCATACGGTGGAGAGGTGGTAACGGTCTCTCTGGTACAGGGGCGTTCCACCACCCGTCTGGTAGAGCGCGTGGTGCAAGCACTAACGGAGCGTGAGGCAGAGCGGGTATGAGCAGGGTGCTGTTGACCGCAACGTGGCACTTCGGCAGGCTGGCAGTAGAGCGAGCGTTTAATCTGCTGGAGCAGGGCGCACCTGCGCTGGACGCGCTGGAGGCGGGTATTAACGCTGTGGAGCTGGACGAAAGCGTGCAATCGGTCGGCTATGGTGGTTTGCCGAACCGTGCGGGGTTCGTGGAGCTGGACGCTGCTATCATGGACGCCCGCGGGCATCGCTCGGGGGCGGTCGCCGCTCTGCGCGGTTTTCGCCGCCCTATCTCGGTAGCAAGGCGCGTGATGGAGGTGTTGCCCCATGCCCTGCTGGTAGGTGACGGCGCGGCGGACTTTGCACGAGAGCAAGGCTTTGAACAGGAAGAGACGCTCTCGCCCTCAGCCTCCGAGCAGTGGCTACAATGGCGTGAAACGCAGGCTCCCCCCGCCGATGTCGAAGACAACCACGATACAGTGGGCATGATTATCTGGACGCCCGATACTATTGTGGTAGGCTGCTCCACTTCGGGGTTGAAGTGGAAATATCCCGGGCGAGTGGGGGACAGTCCCATTGTGGGGGCTGGGTTGTACGCCGACGAAGCGGTAGGCGCGGCGGTAGCTACTGGCGACGGCGATGAGATTAGCCGCGTGGCGTTGTGTGCTCGTGTGGTTTTCCTGATGGAGCAGGGCTCGAGCGCACAGGATGCGTGCGATGAAGCGATCCGCTACCTGATGCGCAAGCGCTCCGACGAAAAGGGAACTCCGCCTCATGCGGCAGTGCTGGCGGTACGCGCCGACGGCGATTTTGGGGTTGCTGCCAGCTACGCGAAGTTTCCCTACGCCCTGCATGACGGACACTCGTTGACAATGGGTGAACGAGACGCCATCGTATCTACCTAGTGCTTTGTTCAGTGGTGATTTCACGAGTTCGCGCATCCTGCCCCCGATTTCAATCGGGGGCACTGGTGGGACAAAATCCGCCTTCGCGGATTGGAACAACCTGCGCAGGCAGGTTTGTTTCCATCATAGCCCGTCATTTCCATGGTGGGCTATCAGAGAGGTAATCCCAAATTCACAACTTAACAGAGCACTGGTACAACAGGAGGTGCACGATGAGATTCTGGTACATGATAGCGCCTGTCGTCTTGCTCGCTGTATTCTTTGTCGGGTGTGCGAAAAAAGAGGACGCCGGTGCAACCTTGCCGACACAGAAAGAGCAGACTGTAACCGCAGAGCCTGCGCCATCCGCCCCACCGGGTAAAGTCGCTTACGCCGTCGTGGATGTGGAAGGCAGAGGCAAGTTCGTCATCGAGCTCAATCTGGAAAAGGCGCCCAGGACCGCCGGCAACTTCATCAAGCTGGCGAAAGAGGGGTTTTATAACGGTTTGACCTTCCACCGTGTCGTGCCAGATTTCGTGGTGCAAGGAGGCGACCCAAACGGCAACGGAACCGGTGGACCGGGATATACCATCCCCTTTGAGGATACCGGTCTCAAGCACGAGGACGGCGCAGTGGCGATGGCGCGACGAGGCGACGACAAGAACAGCGCGGGCAGTCAGTTCTATATTTGTTTGGGACCACAGCACCGGCTGGACGGCGATTATGCGGTGTTCGGTAAAGTGGTTCACGGTATGGATGTGGTGCGTAAAATCCAGCAGTACGACATCATGAAAGAGGTCACCATCTCGGAGACGAAGCCGCAGCTGTAACCTGGTATGCCCCAGCCTGTGTAAAGCTTAAGCCTGCCCATGCAGCCTTTGTGGAGTGAACATTTTGTTCGTGAGACCATCGATGGGCAGGATGCCCATGCTACTGGGTTGCACGCTTCCCACCTCCACTAAACGGCTTGCCTCATTCAAGCGGTTGGGTTCAAAAAACGGTCAGCTGCCAGAACAGCCGGTTGAACAAAAAGTGGGCTGAGGTTTCCTCAGCCCACTCGCTTTGCAGAAGCGTGGCTACTTTCGCCGCCGTCGGAGCGCCAATAGCCCTACTCCAATGCCCAACCCTGCCATCGTCGCAGGCTCTGGAACCACTGGAAGGGCATAGATTTGTCCACGCAACTCGGCAAGAGGAACTGGATACTGCGTGGTATGGATGTCATAGTAGGTGTTTCCGCTAAGTAAAGCGGACTCATAGGCTACAGGAAACGGCGCATTAACCAACACACGCAGGAGCTGGTTACCTACCTGCGCGTAGCTACTCGCTCCGCCAACTTGAATGATCGCTTGGCCGTTCTGCCCAAACGCTCCGAAGTGTACCTGCGAGCTTATCACGTTGCTTTGGTTAATACCGGTGATGCTAATAGCTAACGTGATAGTTTTAGCGACATCGTCATAGCTGCCGAACAGGACGCCTGACGCGCTTGTGTTAGATGGAGGTACTACCTGCGATCCTGTCAAGGTTGCCTGCAGGTACCACAGAGCCGCATGCGATGGCAAAGCTAACCCTGCTAGCAGTACGCTAAGCAGAGCAAATCGCAACCCTAACTTGCTCAAAAAATTATCCCTCCTTTCGCTCCTCTGGAATCATCGCGCATGTACTCCTTCCCCTACACCTTGCGCCGACGCAGCAAGAGCAGTCCTAGCCCTGCCGATAACCCAATTAACGACATGGGCTCCGGTACCGGGATTAGCTGACCACGAATGTCTTTGACGCCCCCTGGAGTGTTAATCTGGATATAGGTATTGCCCGACAGCAGGTTCGCTTGATGCGCGGCAGGGAACAGCCCGCCGAAAACGAAGCGCGAGTAGATTACGCCGCTTCCAGACCAGGAAGCGCCCCCATCCAGGTCGTAGATAGCGGGGCCGTTCGTGCCAGGCGCACCCACATAAATCTTTGCGGAGAGGATCTCACTCTGGGTCAAGCCGAATTCATACACCGCCAGGTTGAACAGTTTGGACACGTCATCGTAGCTCATGATGGCTTGCCCAATAGCAGGCGAATTGGTAGGTGGGACAACCTGGCTACCAGAGAGGTTTGCTGTTAACACCCAGACCGTCGCACTAGAGGGCAAGGCTATCGCTGCCAGCAGGATCGCAGCTAGCCCTAAACGTAACGCTGCCCGATGCATACCGCTTCCTCCTTTCATCGTCATGAATGTATACCAGACTACCTTCCGTGTAAGCCGAAACTCTTACTGTGCTTTTAGTATACATCTCACCGCCAGCACTGTCAAGCATTTTTTAGACCACAGATAGGATTTTTTTCAAAATCGCCCCCCATTATCGAGGCTTGCCGTGCACTGGTGCTTTGTTAAGTGGTGATTTCACGATTTCGTGCGTCCTTCCTCCGATTGAAATCGGGGGCACTGGTGGAACAAAATCCGCCTTCGCGGATTGGAACAACCTGCACAGGCAGGTTTGTTTCCGTCATAGCCCACCATTTCAATGGTGGGCTATCAGGGAGGTAATCCCAAAACAGCTTATTAACAAAGCACTGGCAGGAAAACACAGGATAGTAAAGAATAAAACAATGAGTGCTCAGGAGGCAGGCGTGGGGTTTGTCTTTACGACATGCCTCCAGGTAGTGTATGTGTTGGCAACCACCGAGTATAGTCAACAACATTGCTTGGTTGACGCAACAGGAGGTGCTAACATGCGAAAGGAATGTGTCGTGACGCTGCTTCTGTGGTGTTTGTGCCATGTGGTCTACGCACAGAGTGCACGGGTGCTCACCGGGCGTGTGCTGGACGCACAGGGCAACCCCGTAGCGGGAGCACAGGTGTACTATTATCCCAACCTCGTGATAGCGTGGATGGGTGGATCTACCGAAAACCTGCCCACTGTGACCACCGACGAACACGGAAGATACCGCTTAACAGGTGCTGCTATTTCTGCGTCTCCCTTTTCCTGCGTCGTCGCCTTTCATCCTCAGAAGGGATGCAGCACTGTGGATCCCTGGAAAAGACCCCTTCGCGAACTGCGCCTGCTACCTTTGCAAGAGTTCACTGGCAAGGTTGTGGACACGCAGGGAAGACCAGTCGCAGGAGCGAAAGTGCGCTTGACGTACGTCAGTTTAGGAGGCGAGGATGTCATCCTGGCTCCACCTATGCCGCCTTTCGTGACCGCGACCGATACGGAAGGGGCTTTCCGGCTGCCTGCGCACCCCCAGATGCAGGCTCTGATGCTATTCGTGAATGCTTCGGGCTACGAGCCGCTGATGTATTCCAGCAACATCACGTGGGAGAGGGCTTCGAAAGAGGGACTGAAGCTCACCCTCAAGCCCGGAGCCAGGATCACCGCGCAACTGGTATATGCGCACAGCGGCGAACCCGCACGAGGCTACCCTGTTCTCGCAGCAGAACCGCCTGTGTTCGCTGTAACGGATGAGGAAGGACGCCTCGCGCTGGATGTAGGGGCAGGCTCAGTGACGCTGATGCCCGGGTTCTCCCTGAGTTCTCCCAACCTGGCGCCGCCGGGCTCCTTCGCGCGAGTGCAGGTGAAAGAGCTGGAGCCCGGTACCACCACCGACCTCGGCGTCATTAAGGTGTACACCGAACCTGTCGTCACCGTCGAAGTGCGCGACGACAATAGAAGGCCTGTACCCTTCTGCGCTGTGGAGATTTCACCCGCTGCCGAACGCGGAGGAAGGTTCCTCTCAGTACCCTACTTCACCGATGCGAAGGGGCAACTGCGCCTTCCGTTAGCCGACGGCGAGTACACGCTGACTGCCTCCAAACCCGCTGAAAACGCCTTCTATACGTCGCGAGAAGCGCAACAGGTCACGGTACGCGATGGCAAGGTTGCGGTCGCTCAGCCCATTGTGCTTCAGGTCACTGCGGAGCCGATAGGGCGCCAGCAATCGGTGAAAATGCAGGTGCGCACCTCGCGCAATCACATCCCGAAGCAGGTGTGGGTGCAGTACGGTGCCGTGACTTTCGAGGCATTTCAGGAGCTTACACCTCAGTGGCGTCCCTACCGAATGGATGGCGACATACTCACTGTGGAGATGAGCCTCATAGGCGCGCAGAAAGTAGACCGCCTGTTCATTCTGGATGCAGGAACGGGCGAGGGCGCAGTGCTGCGTAACCTCAACGTAAGCAACCCGCCCAAACGGGTACGCTTGCAACCGCTACCTCGAGTGCATGGACGGGTGCTGGATGCCTCTGGCAAACCTGTAGCGGGCGCAAAGGTGCGTATAGTCTTCGGGCGCGATGCCACCTTGCCCGGCGGCACGGGAAGTGTGTGGGTAGAGGTGGTCACCCCGCTCTCCACCAGTACCAGCGAGACGGGCAAGTTTGCCCTGCCTGTTGTGTCCGGAGTCAGGTGCTGGGCGATAGTGACCGCGCTGGGCTACGAACCAGCCGCCGTCGTTGTGGAACGGGGCAAATCGGTAACAATCCGACTGAGAGGGGCGAAGGGTGAGTACGCAGGCGTGCTGGTGGACGAGTACGGTGAACCCGTTGCGAAGGCGCGCATCGACCTGCGCTACACCTTCCCCGGCAGCCAGGCGAGGCAAAATCGCGAACAGCGCCGCCTGCCTACTCAGGAGATACCCCTGGGCAGCTTTACCACCGATGAGGCGGGCAGGTTTGCGCTAAAGGCAATGCCCTCTACGTTGCTGCTGGTGCCCCGTATAGCGGACAGGCAGTGGACGCGCATCCGCGCGAAGCCATCGCGCGAGCTGGTGCTGGTTCATAGTGCCCCACGCGCGCCCTGGGAGAGGGAAAGTGAGCCTGCTGCGCCCAACGTAGAGAGGCTGCTCCGGGCGGTGGAGTGGCTACAACCTGTGCAGTGGCAGGGCAAAAACTCCCTGCTGGTTTTCACTGCGCCCTACCTGCCGGGCAACGAGACAACTCTGCAAGCAGTCCAGCGACAGCGAAGCGAGGGCTGGCAGATAGCGGTTGTGCTGGACACCACCAGCAGAGCAGAAGCAGAGAGCCTCCGCCGGCAGATGAATATGGATATCGCTGTCGGATACTGGAAAAAATCGCCTACTCACCCCAAACCGCCCTCGTTGCCGCAGATTGTGCCGGGTCTGCCCTACGTGGTGCATTTGGGCGAGGACGGCAAGGCGAAGCAAATGGGCATAGCAGGGGAGGACCTGCCGAAGTGGTTTGGGGCGTTGCCTCCTCGGTAACAGGAGGTTTACACCCCCTGCAATGTCGTGAACCAACAGGAGGAGGTGTGGTCAGAAATGTACCGCATTCTACTCAGCGTCTTTGCGATATGCGCGCTCCTTCCCGCCGTAGCGCAGGCGCAACAGGAGAGCATTCGCCTTGCAGGGCAAGTGCGCTTCACGGCAACCTCCGGCGAAGAAATGGGGCGGTACATGTCCTACCAGCACTCCATAGCGCTGCGCAAAGAGCCGCCCAAAGGGGTAAAGCTACCCACATGGGCAAACGCCTCCTGCCGATACGGCACGTTGAGGCTGGGCAAGCCGGCGCAGGAGTGGCATCTCATGGTGGAGTTAGGCGGTTCGCGTGTGGTGGTGGACACCAACCGCAACAGCGACCTGACCGACGACGAGGTACTGCGTGGTAGCGCAGATACCATGCTGTACTTTGGCACACAGTTTGGACCGTTCCGCCTCTCCGCGTCCGCCAACGGTACGCCGACGGCTCGCTACTTCAGCATCGTCACCGACGACATGGACAGTGGACGCATCTACCTGCGCAGTGAGGACTACCGCCTGTTCGAGGGCGAGGTGGACGGCAAGGCGGTGAAGATAGTGCTGATGGACAGTAACGCCGATGGGGTGTTCGACACCCACGCCAGGAGCCGCTGGGAAGGAGATTCGTGCATCTTCCTGCCCGACAAGGAGGCGCGTGCACTGCCGCGCTACTACCAGGTGGGCAACCGCTACTATCGGCTGACCTTCGCCTCCGACGGCTCGGCGTGCGAGTTTACCCCCTCGGAGCTGCAGTTGGCGACCGTAGAGGTGGAGTACCCGCAGGTGCAGCTAACGGCTATCGGCAAGGAGGTGGGCTACTGGGAAGCGAGCACAGAGAACGGGCGCCTGCAATTGCCCGCTGACGAGTACTCAGTCGTCTCGTACACCTTCGGCACACGCGATAGCAAGGGCGACCAGTGGCAAGCAACGGTCTCGCTAGCAGACCCGGTACCGCTCAAGGTGAGCGCAGGCGAGAACCGCTTCCCCCTGCCCAAGGAGCTAACCGCTGCGCTGGCTTTCGGCTCAAGGCAGGGCGACACTCTCGACGTGTCGCTGGTTCTGTACGCAGGCGGACGACTACAGCAAGTGACCCTGCTGGAGCGCAACGGCAACTTGCCGCCGCCGCCTACCCTGCGCATTATTGACCGCAACGGCAAGACGATACAGGTGGAGAAGTTCCACTACGGCTGAGGGTTCACCTGCTCGCTCTCGGTGAGAGTGCCGAAAAACGCCGCCTATCCAGTCACCTTGATCCCTGAGTTCCAGACAGGGCCGTTCGCACTGAAGCGGTATGGCGTGACGTTGAGCTCGCCCAAGGCGCAGCCGAAGGTGTTAGTAGCTCGTTAGCCTTCGCCCCAAAGGGGTCCAGGCGAGTAGCGCTGTAGCACGGGTATCCTGCCCGTGAGATGATACACAGGGGCGCGTGGAGGGGGAGGTAGTATTTTTGTCGCTCTACTGGGTACCCGTATGTGGTTCGCCAGCGTGTGAGTTACCCTCCAGGTAGTGCACAAACAGGTCGTGCCCGATGTAGTAGTGCACAGAGTACTCCGCGGGGCGACATTGAATCAGTCCCTTCGGCACGGAGCGGAAGAACAGGTCGGCAACCTGCTGCGCCTCTTCATGCGCCACACGCCCGCCGTCCACCCGAGTAATAGCAAGGTGCAACAGGTCATCTTCGCCTTCGAACTGCACACGGAATTCGCCCAGAACTGTACCATAGCGCTCGCGCCGGCTGAGCGAGACCGGCACTCCTGCCCGCGTGTCCTCGATAATTGCCTGTAAGATGCGACAAACTTCAGGATGTTCGCTCATCAGGAATGATGACCCCTTGACCTCTGTTTTACGAACCTCATTGTGCCGTCATTCTGAGCGTCATCGAAGAATCCGAGATGCTTC
>JANWYZ010000078.1 GCA_025054895.1 bacterium
GCATGGAGTCTTCTAGTACAGTGCCCGGCGTGAGCACGCGGGTCACCTTGCGCTTGACCAGCCCCTTCGCGAAGCGGGGGTCTTCCATCTGGTCCATCAGCGCGACCTTGTAGCCCTTCTGCACGAGCCGCGCCACGTAACGCTCCACTGCGTGGTAGGGCACTCCCGCCATCGGCACGCGCCCGTTCTTACCGTCGTCGCGCCCCGTCAGCACAATCTCCAGCTCGCGCGCGGCGATTTCGGCGTCCTCGCCGTACAGCTCGTAGAAGTCGCCCACGCGCATCATCAGTAGCGCTTCGGGATACTGCGCCTTTGCACGGAAGTACTGCTGCAGCATCGGGGTTTGCGGTTGTATCGTCTTCGAAACTGACATCATAGAGCCTGATTGCGTATCGCTATCTGAACGACGAAGCGCATCTTCTTCACATCAAAAAGACTTCCGACTATCCAGCAGAATCGTTACGGGTCCGTCGTTGACCAGCGCGACCTGCATGTGCGCTCCGAAGACGCCTGTCTGCACAGGCAAGCCCGCTTCGCGCAACATCTCCGCCACTCGCTGATATAATCTGTCTGCGATTTCCGGTGGGGCTGCGTCGGTGAAGCTGGGGCGACGCCCCTTGCGGCAATCCGCATATAGCGTGAACTGCGATACCAGCAATATCTCGCCGCCGATGTCGGTAATACCCAGATTGATTTTGCCCGCCTCGTCTTCAAAAAGGCGCAGGGAGGCAATCTTGTCTGCGATGTAGCGGGCGTCTGATTCGTCGTCGGTATGCGTCACGCCCAGTAGCACCAGGTATCCCCTGCCAATAGAAGCCACTCGCTCGCCATCAACGGTCACTTCGGCGCGGGAGACACGTTGTAGCACCGCCCGCATTACGCGGCCTCCCCCATCGTGCCTGTGCGGCGGATATCCAGTACATCGCTGATACGGCGCAGTTTATCCATCAGGTTGTGCAGGTGTGATACGCCAAGCACCTCTACGGTGATGTCGATAGTGGCAGTTCCGTCGCGGTGCGACTGCGTTCGGATAGCGGTGATGTTGGTCCTGGACTCGCCGAATACGGTGGAGATATCGGAAAGCAAGCCGGTGCGGTCAGCTGCTTCGATGTGCAACGAGGTCGAGTAGCAGGCGCCCGGCTTTTCATCCCATCGCACCGCGACCAGCCTCTCCGGCTCATGCAAAAGGTAGTTCTGTACGTTCACACAGGCGCGGCGGTGCAGTGTGATGCCCCGACCGCGCGAGGTATACCCGATGACATCGTCGCCGGGCAGAGGGGTGCAGCATTTTGCCCGACGGATCATCACGTTATCCACGCCATCTATCGTCAGGCGCGCCTCGCTTTCCAGTACCTTGCCGGTGGAAAATAGCGAGGGTTGCAGGGGTACTTTCGGCAACAAACGGTTAAGTATCGCCTGTGCGGAATAGCGTCCGTCACCGACAGCGGCGTATACCTCTTCCACATTGGGCAGGTTCAGCTGCTTGGCGACCTGTTCCAGTCCGTCTACATGCAGGGTATCCTTCGGGTCCAGCCCCAGGCGCTCCACCTCACGCTCCAGTGCTTCCTTGCCTCTCGCCATGTTTTCAGCATGTGCCTGCTTGCGGAAATACTGCTTGATTTTGCTACGGGCGTGCGGGGTCTTGACGAAGTGCAGCCAGTCGCGGCTGGGGTGGGCGTTGGGGCGAGTGATAATCTCCACGATGTCGCCGTTTTTTAGCTGGTGGTTCAGAGGCACAATGCGTCCGTTTACCTTCGCTCCAATGCAGGTATTGCCAACGTCGGTGTGGACGCGATATGCGAAATCCACAGGCGTAGAACCCGCCACAAGGTCTATCACATCTCCCTTTGGGGTGAAGGCGAATACCTGGTCATTGAAAAGCGACTCCACCACCGAGCGTAGGAACTCTGCCGAATCCCTGCCGTCCGCCTGCCACTCGAACAGCTGTTGCCGTAGCATGCGCATCCTCTGCTCGAAACGGTCCTCCGGGGTACTTCCCTCCTTGTACTGCCAGTGCGCGGCGATACCGAAATCGGCGGTGCGGTGCATCTCCCAGGTGCGTATCTGCACCTCTAAGGGCTGTCGGCGCGGACCGATGACCTTTGTGTGCAGAGACTGGTACATGTTCGGCTTGGGCTTAGCGATGTAGTCGTCAAACCGCCCGGGAATGGGCAACCAAAGGTCGTGTACGACCCCTAGAGCGTGGTAACAATCGGGTACGGTGTCCACGATCACCCGTATCGCCAGCAGGTCGTAAATCTGGTCGAGGTCTATCTCCTCCTTCAGCATCTTCTGATAGATGCTGTACAGGTGCTTGGGTCTGCCATGCACTTCGGCGCGTATCTTCTCCTGTTCCAGCCGCTCCTTGAGAAGGCGAATAGCCTCGTTGATATCTTCTTCGCGCTCTTTGCGCGTGCGCTGCACCCTCGATGCGATTTCTGCGTATTTCTCTGGCTCCAGATACTTAAAAGCGAGGTCTTCCAGCTGCCACTTGATTTGCCAGATACCCAGCCTGTGTGCCATCGGGGCAAGGATTTGAAGCGTTTCGGTGGCGATTTTGATCTGGCGTTCACGAGGCAGGGCGTCGAGGGTGCGCATGTTATGCAGGCGGTCCGCGAGTTTGATAATCATCACGCGCAGGTCGCGCGACATCGCAAGGAAGATCTTGCGCAGGTTCGCCGCCGCCTGCAGCAAGTCGCGTTTGCGCTTGCGTTTCTCCTGGTCAGTAGTCTCGTCCAGTTCCCGCTCGACATCCAGATAGCTGGCCAGTTTGGTTACACCGTCTACCAGCAGAGCGATCTCTTTGCTGAAAAGTTGCCGGATGTCGTCCAGCGTAATTCTGGGGTTGCCGTGCTCGTCTTTGCCGTCTTCTATCACATCATGCATCAGACCTGCGGAGATGGTGGCCACGTCCATCTCCAGCTCGGCAAGGATGCCAGCTACAGCCAGTGGGTGGGTGATGTAAGGCTCGCCGGAGGCGCGCGTAGCGCCGCGATGAACGTGCTCGGCGACCCTGTATGCCCGTACGATAGTGGAGGTATCCGCCTGGGGGTGATACTCACGCACCCTGTCCAGAAGCGCCAGCAGTTCCTCCGGCAGTTCGGCGCCGCTGTCGTGCAGAATATGTTCCAGCTCGGTCTGCGTCATGGTCGCGGTTCTCTTGGGGAAGCTGGGCGTATTATTATTCTATTATACCAGAACTATGCCGGATGTCGTGCACCTGGAGCTGAATTTCGCGCCTTCCGTTGAACTCGTTCCATTGTGGGGTATGCACCACGTCCACCTCGTCTCCTACTTCGAATCGCAGGTCGTATTCGCCCATACCGAAGGCGATACAGCCAGTAGGAGGCAGCGCTTCGCCGCGCACGGTCAGCTTCCAGTGCGAGCCATCCCCTACTCGTCGCTTCTCCAATATCGTTAGACCGCGAGTGAGAAACATCGGTTCGGGGTTGCCGTGACCGAAGGGCTCCATCCGCGCTATTTCGTCCACGAGTGTGGGCGTTACGTCTGCTGGCTCGATGTCTGCATCGATATCCAGCCGTGGCAACAGGTCTTCGGGAGACATCCACTCATGAGCGAGGCGATTCAGGTGCTCTCGCAGCTCCTCGATGTGTTCTACACGGATGGAAAAGCCTGCCGCCAGAGTATGCCCACCGCACTCGATAAACAGATCACGGCGCTCTTCTATCGCGCGGAAGATGTCATACGAACGGATGCTCCGCGCGGAGCCGCGTCCTATTCCGCATTCCGCATCCAGCGAAATCATCACCGTCGGACGGTGGTATTGCTCTAACACCTTGCTCGCCACAATGCCGATGACCCCTTTATCCCACTCTTCGCCAGTCAACACCAGCACCCATTCACGCGCGATGTCGCGCTGTTTCGCCTGCTCTAACGCCTGTCCCAGGATACGGTGTTGCTCGCTTCGCCTGCGGCGATTGTGTTCTTCCAGCTCCTGCGCCAGGTGCAGCGCGCGCTGGGGATCGTCGGTGGTCAACAGTTCCAATGCTATCGCCGCGTCATCCAGCCTGCCCACCGCATTGATACGTGGAGCCAGCGCGAACTGCACCTGGCGCATGGTCACCGGCTTATCCGCAGACACACGTGCCACCGACAACAAAGCCTGCACCCCAGGGCGCTTCGAGCGCGGGATAGAGTGCAAACCGTACCAGGCGAACACACGGTTCTCCTCCATCAGGGGCATCACATCGGCAATTGTGCCCAGCGTGGCGAGGTCCAGAAAGTGGTTACGGTAGTTCTGGGGGGCAAAGCCTTTCGCCTGTACCAGCGCCTCCCCCAAACGGTAGCTCACCCCTACCCCACTCAGGTCCGCAAACGGGTAACGGGAGTGAGGCAGATGCGGGTTGACCACTGCCAGAGCTTGCGGCACCTCTTCACCCGGTTCGTGATGGTCGGTGATAATCACGTCTATACCCAACTCGCGGGCGCGCTCTACCACTCCATGCGCCTGTATGCCGCAATCACAGGTAAGGATAAGCGACACCCCTTGCTGATGTGCTTCGTCTACCACTGGCACGCGGATGTCGTAACCATCGCGTTTACGATGTGGCACTCTCGCCAGCACGCGCGCCCGCAGCTTGCTCAAGGTGTGGTACCACAACGCCGCGCTGGTTACACCATCTACATCGTAGTCGCCGTAAACAAGCACCTTCTCCCCGCGTTCAATCGCTTGCAGGAGACGCTCGACGGCGATTCGGGCGTCGGGCAGCAGAAAGGGGTCGGGCAGATGTTGCCAATCGGGGTAAAGGAAGCGAACCGCCTGCTCGGGTTCGGTGATGCCGCGATTGACCAGCAGACGAGCCAGTATCTCGCTGACGCCCACTTCACGCTGGATGCGGGCGACAACCTCTGCGCGTATCGGCTGAATCACCCAGCGCACGCGATGAGAAAAGCCCTGTACCACCTGTGCTACCCCCCCTGCTACGAATCAAAAGGAGCGGGTGAAAGGCTCACCCGCTCCGGCGAGTTACGCCCTTCGGCGACGCTTGGGACGCGGTTTGCTGCTGGTTGGCGTTGTCGAGGCAACCCCTGCCTCCGGAGCGCCGTCGCGTCGTACTGTTGCCTCTGCAGGTTGAGACGGAGCGATGCGCGGCGCCTCCGGACGCAAACCACGCCGTTCCGCCACCTCCTCCCACCAGGCAACTATCGGCGCGGCGTTGAAGATAGAGGAGTAGGTTCCGGTAGTCACGCCGACAAGCAGCGCAATCGTCAGCAACTTCACAACCGGACTGCCCAGAATCAGCAGTGCAATCAACACCAGTATCAGCGTCAACGAGGTGTTGATAGAGCGCGCCAGCGTCTGGATGATGCTCTTGTTGGCGATGTCGGCGAAAGTTTCTCCGCGCACGCGGTTACGCAGATTCTCGCGCAAACGGTCGAACACCACGATGGTATCATGTACCGAAAAACCGATAAGCGTCAGCATCGCGGTCACGAACAGTGCGTCCACTTCCCAGCCGCGCAGCGCACCCATGATGGCAAACACGCCTATCAGCACCAGTACATCATGTACCAGCGCGATGACCGCCGCCACGCCGAACTTGAATCCCTCGCGGATACCGCCGATGGCAAAGCGCACCGCGATGTACAGCAGGATGAGTATCTCCGACAGCGCCACGGCGAGGATAGCGTTACGTGTTTGCTCCTGACTGACGATACCACCCACCTGTTCAAAGCTTTCTTCACGCAGGTTACCCAGACGCGCCAGAGCCTGCTTCAGCTGCTCTTTGCCTTCAGGCGTTAGCTCGCGCGTGCGCACGAACACCACGTTGCCTTCGCCAACTACCGCTCGTGCATCCCGATAGCCCGCCTGCGCCAGTGTTGTCTGCACCTGCTGGGCGGTTACCGGTTGCTCATAGCGCACCTGCAGCTCGGAGCCGCCTGCAAAGTCAATGCCGATGTTCAATCCATCTATCGCCCATGCCAGTACCCCAAAGGCGATAAACGCGCCGCTAAGAGCAAACCAGATTCGCCGCCTGCCCACCACATCCCAGTGCCGCTGCGGCGCTTTGCCCACGCCGAACAGGCTCAGGTTCGTGCCGATGCCGTACTTTGCCAGAGTCCACAACATGGTGCGGGTGACGGTAATGGCGGTGAACATACTGATCGCGACGCCAATCATGAGCATCAGCGCGAAGCCCTTCACCGCGCCCGTGCCCAGCGCAAACAGGATAATACTGGTGATGATAGTACAAACGTTGGAGTCAAAGATGGCGGTGAAAGCGCGTTTGAAACCGTCGTCGATGGCAGCGCGAAGTGTTTTGCCAGTGCGCAACTCTTCCTTCATGCGCTCGAAGATGAGGATATTGGCATCCACCGCCATACCGATAGACAGGATGAACCCCGTGATGCCCGGTACAGTGAACACCACCCCAAGCAGCTTATACGCCGCCAGTGAGTATAGCGTATACAAACCTAACGCGATAGCCGACAGCACGCCAGGCAGGCGGTAGTAGCCTATCATGAAAAGCAACACCAATCCTAATCCCACGACGCCCGCCCACAGGCTCTGGCGCACCGACTCCTTACCCAGCGTTGCGCCCACTTTGGTGGTCTGGATGATTTCCAGCGGCACAGGCAGCGCGCCAGAGTTAAGCAGTAAAGCCAGTTCCGCCGCCTCTACTGCGGTGAAATCGCCCTCAATCACACCCTTGCCGCCCAGAATAGGTTCGTTGATGCGCGGCGCGGAGATAATGCGGTTGTCCAGCACGATAGCCAGTATCTCGCCTACATGCTTGCGGGTGAAATCGCCGAAGCGTCGCGCTCCCTCCGCGTTAAACTCAAACGAAACCTGCGGTCTGCCCAGCTGGTCATGTACGATACGGCAAACTGGCTTCAGCTCCGCCCCTGTGACCACGGGGTTCTGCTCGCCCATCTCGGCGGCGCGCTGTTTCTGGTCCTGCAAGAACTCTACAATATCCACCTCTTTCTGCTGAACGGTGTCGTAAATGGTGGTGATTTCGCGCACGCCTTCCTTGCGCGTTTCAATGCGGTAACGCGCCATCGGGTTGCGCTCGCTCTGCACCGAGGGGAGATACCAGAACTCCAGCTGCGCGGTGGTCTGGATCAGCCTGAGTGCCTCCTTCTCATCCACCACGCCGGGCAGTTCCACTAAAATACGGTCCAGCCCCTGCCGTGCTACTACCGATTCGGTTACCCCCAGACGGTTTACGCGCCTCTCCACGATGTCCACCACAGAAGCCATGTTCTCCGGCTTCCACTCGCGCTGTTTGTCCGGGGGAAGTTTTTCCGTTTGCGCACGCAACACCACACGCACGCCACCTTTGAGGTCTAAGCCCAGCTTAAAGGGTTCCTGTCCCTTGCCAGTTGTTAGCGGTTGAACGATAACTACCCACGCCGATACCAGCGTGACCAGTATTATCACGATCCACCAGCGGGTATTCGTGTCCAAAGCGGAAAACCTCCGGATTGCTCAAGAATACAAACGAACCTACCGGAATTATACAAAATCGCAGGGGGAGCGTCAAGCGTCGCCCGTCCGTGCTGCATGACAGGGTACAATAGTGGACAAGTACAACCTTCAGGCGGTGATACCGTGAGCGAAAACACACTCTGCTTTGACCTTATCATCCGCGGCGGCACGGTAGTGGACGGCACAGGCAGCGCGCCGTTTGCTGCCGACGTAGGTATTCGTGGGGAACATGTCGCGGCTATAGGCGACCTGCATACAGCGCACGCTCTCTGTGTTATTGAGGCAGGCGGTTGCTGTGTCGCGCCCGGCTTTATTGACATCCATACGCATTCTGACATCAGCTTGTTGTATAATCCCCAGCAAACCTCCGCGCTGGTGCAGGGCATTACGACGCAGGTAGTCGGCAACTGCGGTATCGCTATGGGGTTGATTACTGATGAGCCTATCTTTGCGTACGAGCGACGCTGGCTGGCTCCGTATGGTATTCGCGTCACTTGGGAAGGCAGACTGGCACGTTTCCACAATCTGGTCGACGAGCAAGGCGCTGCCACGCATATCATCCCACAGATTGGTCACGGCACGCTGCGCAAGCGCGTGATGGGCATGGAGCGACGCCCTCCTACCCCTGCAGAATTGAGCAGAATGCACGAGCTGATAGAGCAAGCGGCGGAAGATGGTGTGTGGGGTTTTTCCACAGGACTGGAATATGCGCCCGGCTCCTACTCGCGCACAAAGGAGATTATCGAACTGGCGAAAACAGCGGCAAAACATGGACTGTTTTACTCCACTCACCTGCGCGACGAGGCGGACAGGCTGGTAGAGGCGGTTCAGGAGGCGTTGCGCATCGGGCAGGAAGCAGGAATCCCCGTACAGCTGTCACACCACACGGCGGATGGCGAGCGCAACTGGGGGTTAGTCCACCACACGCTGCAGATGGTAGAAGCAGCACGCGCCGAGGGGCTGGATGTGATGCTCGACCAATACCCATACGATGCCTATCTCACCTCGTTGCTCACGGGTATCCTCCCCGATTGGGCAACCGAGGGTGGCCCCGACGCCGTCGTCGACCGCCTGCAGAAGCATTCTGTCCGCGAACAAATAAAGAGAGAAATTTTGGCGTTACATCCTGACTGGAGCGAGCCTGCGCACTGGCAACGGATAGTCATCGCTACCGCCCGCAACAATCGCGACCTGCAGGGTAAGAGCATCCGGCAGATTGCGCACGAATGGGGTTGTTCTCCGCTGGACGCGGTGATGGATATTCTGGTACAAGAGCATACTTTCGTCAGTGCAGCGCGCTTCACCATGAGCGAACAGGATGTGCGCACCGTGCTGAAACACCCACTTACCGCCGTCGGCTCGGACGCTATCGCTACCGCCCCCCTGGGCAAGATGTCCCTCGACCGCGTGCATCCACGCAACTACGGAACGTTTCCGCGCGTGTTAGGGCGTTATGTGCGCGAACTGCGCCTGCTCTCCCTGCCCGAAGCGGTGTACAAGATGACCGGTCTGCCTGCGCGACGGCTCGGCTTACAGGACAGAGGGGTACTTCGTAAAGGCGCGGTTGCGGATATCACAGTGTTCAATCCGCTGACGGTGCAGGACCGCGCCACCTTCGAGGAGCCTCATCAGTTGCCGCTGGGTATCGAGTACGTGATAGTATCCGGTAAGGTCGCCTTGCAACAGGGAGTTCCCACCGGAGTACTGGCAGGCAAGGTGCTTCTCAAGCGCGCAAGGTAACGCCGATTACACGCTATCGGGGTCTACTCCCATTTCGCGTAAACGCTGTGCCAACCTCTCTGCACGCTCCGTCGCCTCACGCGCACGCTGTCTCTCCTGTTCCGCCTCGCGCTGTGCCCGTTCCGCTTCCCACTGCGCCTGCTCCAGTCTTCGATGTAGCTCTACATAGGGGATGAAACGCTCGCCGTCGGGGCGATACAACACCAGCTCGCCGTCCTCCAGTGTGAAGCGTACCCCCAGACGAGGGCTAACCCACCCCTGCATCTCCTGTACAGGCGAGAAACGGCCCTCCGTGCGTAACCACCCCTCTAAAATACCGCGGTCCGGGTCGTAAAGGTAATACTCTTCCACCCCGTACCGTTCGTAGAAATGGAACTTCTCAATCAGCTCGGAAGGACGGTTACCCGGAGAGAGCACTTCAAACACCACCTGCGGCGCAACATTTGCCTCTTCCCACTGCTTGTAGCTACCGCGATGCCCTTTGGGGCGTCCAAACGCTACCATTGCGTCGGGCGCGGTGCGGATGTCGGGTCTGCCCTCGACGGGATACCACAACAGGTCAGCGGCGACGAACACGTCCTCACGATCGGCAAACATAGCGGAGAGGTTGTCGTAGAGGTAGACAATCGCTTCCAGCTGCTTCGTATTATCTGCCATGGGTCTGCCGTCGCTGTCGGGATAGATGATCTTCTCTTTGGCTGCAGGTTGAACCGTCATACCACATCACCAGGTCGATTATACCAGAAGCACTGACCGGCGCAGGCTGGCTGCGCTGGCAAAGAAATGGCTCTAACCATGCAACGGAGCAAAAAAGCGATAGAGTAGCCGCGCACCTGCCGTTGATACACGCCTTCCGGGTGTCGACCTGCGCAGTCAACTCCGGCTGGGTAGGTCTGCGGCACACGGCGAGCGTGTTGACCGTTGCTTCCTTCCGGACCTGGCGGGGTTGGCACGTCAACCGTTGCGCAGCGCCCAACCATCAACGCCACTTACGCAGGCACTGCCCACAAGACGGCACCGCGGGCAGGAGTTCGCCCCCGCTGTAGCGGATTGCGGGTACAGGGCACCGCTAGCTCCCCGGCTAGCACGGCTACTCTATCACTTATTGTAACACATTGGACAGGGCTATTCCAGCCCGGTGTATTCTACCGCCTCGCCTTTACCGCTCAGTATCTGCTCACGGGTGAGCACCAGGTGCTTGCGCACCCGACGCACGTCCACGCTGTACTCTTTGCCGTCCTTGTCGACAGTGGTTACCTTATCCATCCGCAGGTATCGCTTATCGGTGAGCCCTTCGCCTCGCCAGCCGATGCGGTCCTGCGTTTGCGGCGGAGCATACAACGGGTTGAAGCGCACCGTGACCACATAGCGTGGAGCTTTGAAAGTGTACATCATCGGGTCTTTGCTCATGTCAATCTTGCGCTTGAACCTGCCCTTGAGGATGGCTATCTGCTCCTGCATGATAGTCACGTCGGGTACTTCGAAGGTAAACACCTTCTGCCGCCATACTTCGCCTGCTTCTTTCTCGTCAGTAGGTAAGATGGACGACTTGTACCCTTCGTCGCGCAGAACCACGTCTACTCGCCCGGGGCGGAAGTCCATCTTTTGCATCTGCTCGTCGTAGTACTGCCCCAGGTCCACCGTGCCGGAAACCTCGATAATCTTGGGTTCTACCACCCGCACCTTCACGTCGAACTTAACGTCGATGGGCGGCTGCGTCTCAGGAGGCTGTTTCAGGTAGCGTCGGTACTGGCGAAGCTCGGTCAGGGCATAGTTATGCTTGGCAACGTCCACCTGTACCCTTGCCATGTACTCCTTCTTGTGCTGCTGGTAGTACTGCTCGTGCTTTTGCAGGATATCCTGCCAGGTGAGCAGCGCCTGGTCAATTACCCCCGCCTTTTCCCAGGCGTGTGCGAGCATGTGCCTTCGCGCTGGCGGGATACCCGGCGAGTACTCGTCGGGGCGGTTGGGGAATTCATACGCTTTCTGGAACCACCGCACCGCGTTGTGTCCCTGCTTAATTTTGTCGTACCACATCCACCCCATCTCGAAATACAGGTCGTACACGTCGGGGTTGTTTTCTACGCCCTCCTCCAGCAGCTTGAGCGCGGCGGAGAGATAGCGACGGTCGGACCGCTGCTCGGTATCGGTGAAGTTATAGCCGATATGCCATGCGCCGGTGCTATATACGTCCAGGTTATGCGGGTCCAACCACGTCACCAGCCGGATAATGGGCAGGATGGCGTCGTAGTTGCCCTCATGGAAGAAGGAGTCGGCGCGCACCCATAGTGCGCCTGCCACCACTTCGCGGAAACCCAGCATCGTGCCGAAGATGTACTCGGTGGGCAAGCCCGTCATCTTGCCGAACAGCCCCTCCACTCGCGGCTCGAACTGCTTGCGTCGGGGGTCGATCGCGGTCTGCAGGGCTGCGCTCAGCACCCACAGCGCGAGAACTGCCAGTATCAACTGCGTGCGTCGCATGGCTACACCTCGCGCCGGTCAAAGATGATGACCGCGATGATGAGCAGCACCGCGATATACAGGATAGCGTAGCCGATGTTCTGGATGTAGTACACCCCTTCGTTGATGATGCGCGTTTCGGGGTGGATGATTTTGTTCTGGATGTTGAAGTTGCCAAACTGCGGTAGCAGGTAGTGCAGTACCGCGCCGATACCCTTCTGGATGACTGTACGGTTCTCGCCCTTCATCAGCGACTCGGTGACGCTGGAGAGGGTCCCCACGATGTAGATGCCCAGCGACATGAAGAAGTTGACGAAGGGGGTGAGGAACACCGAGAAGAAAATCGCCAGCGACACCAGAATGCTCATCTGGAAGAAAATCATCAAGAAGCCCTTCCAGAGGTCTAGAGCCTGCTTCGGGTTGACTCGCAAGGCGACCACCGCGAAGAAGAC
>JANWYZ010000079.1 GCA_025054895.1 bacterium
GCAGGCGCGGTAGTCCGCCGCTTCGGGGTCGGATGTGCCCAACAGTCCCCAGGCGTGTGGACGGAAGACGCGCTCGGCAGGTACGTTGTGCATCGCGACAGGAATGCGCAGCGCCGACGCCAGCGTGATCAGCTCCGCGCCGATGTGCCCGTAGCTCAGCGTGCCATGGTTCGCTGCCCAGTGCGCCATGACCGTATACACGTCGCGGAACGCTCCTTGCCCGGTCACGTTGGGCACGAACCAGGTGGTGGGCCAGGTGGGGTTGGTGCGCTCGTCCAGCTGGCGGTGTACCTCGTCCGGTATCTCCACCACGTAGCCCTCCGCAATCTGTAGCACCGGTCCCAGACCATGCACCAGACCCAGACGGAACATGGTAGCGGGCATTCCGCCGCGTGTGACGAAGCTGGTAGACCATCCGCCGCCGCGGAAATATTCCAGCATGGCGCAGTGCCAGGTGGTGGCTTGCAAGCAGCGGTCTACTTCTTCAGGGGTGACATCCCACCAGGGCTTGATGGCGGGCTTGCCGTCGATCTCCTGCTGTCCTGTGCCATCCAGCGCGGCAGGGCCGGAGTTAATCAGATGGATGAAGCCTCCTTCCGCCATGCCTGAGGGCGTCCAGCCAGTTACGCGCTTCACCGCATCCGGACTCCAGTAGGTGCGTACGTCGGCGAAGATTTGCGCCGAGCCTGTTAGCAGGTGCCCCCATAACATACAGATGCCGTTGAGATGGTCGTTCTCGGTGGCGAGGATGTAAGGCTGGCGGATACCGTTCCAGTCAAACGACGAGTTGAGTATCGCTTCCATGAAGTCGCCGTTGGGCAGATGGTCTGTCCACTGGCGCTGCCCCTGAAAGCCGCCAGCGATACCGTTGAAGCCTAAAGCCTCTTCTTCGTAGCCGATTTGCGCCAGCTTGGGGTTGCCCACCATCAAGTCGCGCGCAATCAAAGCCATCTTCACGCTGATTTCCCATGCGCGGTCTTTCTCAGCGCGGCTCATCTGCTTGTCGGGCGGGTTGTAGTCTTTGCCCTCCTTGCAGTATTCCTTCACCCACGACATGGCGCGGCGGAACTCCTGCTCGTCGTAGATACCGCGCTCCATGCGTCGCACGAACTCCACCATGTCGATGGTCATGGCGCTCATGCCCAGATACCGCTGCAGGAAATCCTGGTCTACTAGCGAGCCTGCGATGCCCATCGACACGTTGCCCATGGAGACGTAGGTTTTGCCTCGCAGTGTGGCGACCGCCAATCCTGCCTTCGCGAAGCGCAGCAGCTTCTCTTTCACGTCGTCGGGAATGGTGGTATCGGTGGCGTCCTGCACGTCGCGCCCGTAGATGCTGAAGGCAGGCAACCCCTTCTGCGCATGTGCCGCCATCACCGCCGCCAGATACACTGCGCCCGGACGCTCTGTGCCGTTGAACCCCCATACCGCCTTGGGACGGTGGGGGTCAAAGTCCATCGTTTCATAGCCGTAGCACCAGCATGGGGTGACCGTGATGCTGACGCCCACGCCTTCCCTCTGGAACTTCTGCTCGCAAGCGGCGTTTTCCGCCAACCCGCCGATGCAGGTATCGGCAATCACACACTCCACTGGCAAGCCGCAGGCGTGCCGCAGGTTCTCGGTAAGCAGTTTGGCGACCGAGCGCGCCATCGCCATCGTCTGCCCTTCCAGGCTTTCACGGACGCCCTGTCGCCTCCCGTCGATGGTGGGACGAATGCCGATTTTGGGCAGGTCGCCCTTCAGACGGTTGACAGGCGGGTTCTTCGCATGTGCCATCGGTTATCCCTCCTCGATGAGGTGAGTGCTCGTAGCTTTCCGATTAGCGATTCGGAGTGGAGTAAGAGGAGTCCTTTTTGCGGGATGCAATCATCTCGGTGGGGCGACGCTTTGACGCACCACTATCTCCGCTGGAAACAGCACCACCTCGCAGGCGCGTTTGCCCGTCTCGATCTGCTCTATTATCATCTCAGCGGCTTTTACACCGATCTGGCGCATTGGCTGGCGGATAGTGGTAAGCGGCGGAGCTACCCACTGTGCGGTGTCGATATCGTCAAAACCCACCAGAGAAATGTCTTCCGGCACATGCAAGCCTTTTTGATGGATGGCTTCCATAGCGCCCATCGCCATCCAGTCGTTACCGCACACCACCGCCGTCAACTCGGGGGCTGCGTTCAGCAATTGTTGCATGGCTTCGTTGCCGGAGGGAGGGGTGTAGCGTCCTTCTACCACCCATTCCGACTTCACCGCAAGACCCGCGTCCTGCATTGCCTGATAGTATGCCTGCAGGCGTCGTTTTGCGCTCCACTGCGTCTGTGGACCGGCGATGTGCCCGATGCGCTGGTGACCCAGCTCAATCAGCCAGCGCACCACCCGGTAAATTGCAGCGGTATCGTCCACGTCTACGCAGGGCAGTGGGGTATTTGGCAGAGTACTGCCTACCACTACCGCGGGGATGTCCGCCTGTTGAGCCCACTGCAAGGCGGCGCTATGCGTGCGCGGAGCCACTAGCATCACGCCGTCTACCGAACCGTCGTCCACGTGCGCCAGAAAGCTGTCTGGACGTTGCTGGTACAACATGCTCACTATCTTAACAGGATAGTTGCGAGGCACAGTGTATTCGAGAATACCCTCCAGCACCGACATCACGTACGGGTCTAACACCAGTTCCTGACGCTCCTCCAGTATAACCCCGATGGTATCGGTACGCTGGCGGATGAGGCTGCGCGCTACCGAGCTGGGGCGGTAGCCCAGTTCACGCACCGCCTGCCACACACGCTCGGCGGTTTCAGGCGAATACAGATGGCTTTTGTTCTGCAGCACGTTCGAAACTGTAGCGACAGACACCCCGCTTCGCGCCGCAACTTCTTTGATGGTGCACCGTTTGCGTTGCACAGACATAAAACAACCCTCGTGTTCTTAACCGTTTAAGCACACTTCCATTGTAGCAAAACAGAGCGAGAACTTCAAGCATTCAAGTTCACGGCGTGCTCTCCTGAGGCTGCTTCTCTTCCTCCTCTTCCACCTCCGCGGGCGCTACCTCGATGCGCAGCTTGCGAATACGCCTGCCGTCCGCCTCCTCTACGGTGAAGCTGGCACGACCATAGGCAATCTGCTCGCCCGACTGGGCAGGTCTACCGAATAACCCAAACACGAACCCGCCGATAGTGTCGTACTCATCGGTAGGCAGGTGCAAACCGGTTTTATCGTTCACGTCGTCTACCGGAGTGCGTCCATCCGTGCGATAGGTATGTTCGTCTATCTGCTCAAACGGCGTTTCTTCTACGTCGTACTCGTCGTGAATCTCACCTACCAGCTCTTCCAGAATGTCTTCCAGCGTCACCAGTCCCGACGTGCCGCCGTACTCGTCGCGTACGATGGCGATTTGCGTCTTCTTTGTGCGGAACTCGCGCATCAGCTCGTCCACTTTCTTGGTTTCAGGGATGAAGTACGGCGGTCGCATCACCTTGCGCAGGTCAAACGGCTCAAGGTGCGGATAGAGCCTGAGCAGGTCCTTGGCGTATACAATGCCCACGATGTTGTCTACCGTACCTTCGTACACGGGGATACGCGAGTGACCCGTGTTGCGGATGATATCCAGCACCTCGTGCAGAGAGGCTTCCACCGGCACGCAGTGCATGTCGATACGCGGCGTCATCACCTTGCGCACAATGGTATCGGGGAACTCGAGCACCGATTGAATCATCTCACGCTCTTCTTCCTCGATAACGCCCTGTTCTTCGCCTGCATCCACCAGACTGATAATCTCTTCAGGAGTCAGCACGCGCGGCGAAAAGTCTACCTTCACCTTGAATGGGCTCACCAATGCGTTACTGAGCGCAATCACCGCAGCGACCAGCGGCGACAGTATCCATACACACAACCACAACGGACGCGCCAGGCGTAGAGCCACCTTTTCCGCATACTTTTCGGCAATGGTGCGGGGCGCCAGCGTGCCCACCGCCAGTGCAAGCAAGCCCGTTAGCGCTGTGACCAGAAACACCGCCATCGGTTCTGACTGCCTTTGCCACCAGTCGGCTTGCTCGACCCTCTGCAGGAGCGCAGCTGCCCCCTGTGACAATCCTGTTGCCGCTACCGCCGCCGCCAGAAAGCTGCTCAGCACCATTCCCACCTGCGCAGTGGCTATGGAACGTTCAGGATGAGACAGCAGCCTCTCCACAAGACGCGCATTTGGCACGCCTTCTTCCACCATGTCGCGCACGCGAGCACCGTGCATCGTCCGCAGGGCGCTATCCACCATCGCGAAGAAGGCGGTTGCCAGCAGCAGCACGGCTACCCACAGCAGGTCGCGAAGATAGTGTGCGTGTGCGGTACTCGGCTCTGCTGGAGAGGTTCCCTGCGCGTACAGTGCGCCTGCCAGCAGCAGCACCAGCCATATCCACCGGTAAGGTCGGGTACTGGCACTATCGGACTCGTCTTTTTGTGTTGTCAAGGTTGATCCTGCGCCTCCTTCCTCGTTCATGCCAGCCAGTAGATGGCTCCCGCCAGCAGCACAGCCACTAGCGCGCCCAGCAGCACCTCTTGCAGGCTGTGGATGCGTCCTTCCACCCGGCTTTGTGCAATCAACACTGCCATGCTCAACGCGAGTATCGCCATCAACAGGTTATTGGAGAGGAAGATAATGGTCATCGCCATGAAGAAACCTAACGCGCTGTGCCCGCTGATGATGCCCCCATGTAGCAACGAGCCTTTACGCCCGAACACCTTACCCAGAATGATAATCAGCAACAGCAGTACTGTGCCTGCTACCAGCGTGACCAGCGGGTCCGGTTTGTGTTCATGCAGGTTCAGGCGGATTTCGTCCAGATGTTGCTCCGTCAGGAACAGCAGGAACCCCACCACAATGGCGTTCACAGTGGTAACCAGCACCGCGCCTGCGGCGATATCCTTCGCCAGCTTCGCCAGCGGGTGATAGCTGTCAGTAATCAGGTCTACAATCGCCTCTACCGCCGTGTTGAACATCTCTGCCACCAGCACCATCGACACAGTGAACAACAGGATCACCATCTCGGTCTTGTCGAGGCGAAACAACAAGCCTACCAGAAGCACCAGCACCACGCTGAAGAAATGGAAGCGCATGTGCTTCTGCGTGCGGAAGGTGTAGATGATGCCCTCGACGGCGTAGCGGAAGCTGTCCAGCGGGTTCTTTGCAATCCTCATACGGTATCACGCCCCGGACGGGTGGCTTGTACCACCTCCCAGCCTCGGCGGTACATCTGCTCGTAACCATGCTGTGTGTCGTCTTCGTAGCCCAGCAGATGCATCACTCCATGCACCGCCAGAAAAGCTACTTCCTCTTCCAGCGTGCGTCCTCCTGCCTGCGCCTGGCGCATAGCGGTTGGAATAGATATATATACCTCACCCAACGGCGGTTCCTCCTCCAGTAAGGAGAGGTCTACCTGCGTCGCTTCCATTGACGCCTCGCGCAGTGAGAAGGAAAGCACATCCGTTGGCTCGTCTTTGCCCCGGTAGGTACGGTTGAGCCAGCGAATCTGTTCATCATCGGTTAGCACGATACTGATATTGCCTCTACTCCAGCCTTCCTGGCGCAGTAAGAGGCGTATCGCCTGGCGCATCCAGCACCGTTTCAGCTGGTGCGGTTGTCGGTTCGTAATCGTAATCTGCATGGGTGATCGAAGCCGAAGAAGGATACTCTACGCGAGAATGCAGCATCGCTATCAGTAGTCGGCAGAAAGCGTCCCGAATCTTATGTACCTCGCCGAATGTTAAGCTGCATTCGTCCAGCTGCCCGTCGGCTATCTTTTCCTGAATAATATGCTCCACCAGACTCTCGATACGCGCTGGCGTCGGGCGCGACAACGAACGTGATGAAGCCTCCACCGCATCCGCCAGCATCACGATGCCTGCCTCCTTGCTTTGCGGTTTGGGGCCGCTGTAACGGAACTGCTGTTCCAGCACCGGAGTATGCATCTCGCAACCAGCCAGCGCCTGATGGTAGAAGAAGGAGATGAGGCTGGTGCCGTGGTGCTGGGCAATGATGTCACGAATGGGGCGCGGCAGACGGTGCTGGTCCGCCAGCTCCAGTCCGTCCTTGACATGCGCAGCGATGATCAGCGCGGAGAGCGACGGAGTAAGGCGGTCGTGTACGTTTTCCATGCGCTGGTTTTCAATGAAAAACTCGGGACGGCGCATCTTGCCTACGTCGTGGTAGTAACTGCCCACTCGCGCCAGCAGGCTGTCAGCTCCTATAGCTTTGGCAGCAGCGTCCGACAGGTGGCTTACCATAATGCTGTGCGCGTAGGTACCCGGGGCACGCAACATCAGCTCCTTCAACAGCGGATGTTCTGGCGAGCTGAGCTCCAGCAAGCGTAAGTGAGTTACTGCCCCGAACGGACGCTCTAATACCGCCGCAAAGATGGCGAAACCGCCTACCGCCAGCACGCTCATCAACACCGCCCACGCCGAACCGACGCTGAGCTCGGCAATGGTTTCCTGATTCATCCAGCCCAGCACCCATGTGAGCAGGAGAGACGTTGCGCCAATCCACAGCCCTGCTCGCAGCAAGTCGTAGCGATCATGTAGACGCCATACCGAATAGATGCCCACCAGACTGCTCATCAGGCTGATAGCTGCAAAGCGCATCTCGCCGTTCATCAGTAGGGCAGACTGTATCGCCAGCATCCCCACCAGCAGCGTCGCAAGGTGCGGCGATACGAGCACTGCGAGCAGCATGCCAGCCATGGTGGTGCTCATCACGCTAAGATACCCCAGCTGCACGCCGGAGAATGGAATACCCAGCAGACTGCTGCCCAGTTTCACGCCCAGCGCGCTGAGCGCAACGACTACCGAAATCAGCCATAGCTGGCGAGGCTGTTGATACACTCGGGGATGGTAGTGGGCAATGTGCAAAGCTGCCAGCACCACCAACATCGTCACCAGAATCAGGATAGCGAGTACGCCTGCCCAGTGCAGGCGTGGATTGCGCATTCCCAACGCAGTGAACATCTCGATATGCTGTGCAGTTACCCGCTCGCCCCGTCGTATCACCACGTCGCCTGCTACCAGGGTGCGGTATACAGGCGGCACTCCTCGCCGCTCGCGTTCTCGGATCGCCTCGGTGCGGGCAAGGTCGGGCACGCGATTCGGGCGCAGGGCTTGCGTGCAGACCAGGGCGGCAAGCCTGCCTGTGGGGTTCTGTCCCAGCTTTTGCATACAGGCAGTCTGCACAGCGCGCTTGCGTTCTGCCAGGTCGGTGGTATCGGCGCGGATTTCGCGCTGCATTGCGTCGTCTATCTGGGCTTTTGCCACTTCACGCGCTTTTTGCAGCTCGGCAGCTGACAGGTTAACGGCAGCGCGCACGAGGTCTACAGGCAGGAAAGAGAGCTGTTGTGCCAGCCAGCGTATCGCTTCAGGAGAACGCATGGTGCGTGCGCGGTCGATGGCTTCGAAGGCGTCCTCCACACTGCGCTGTGCGTCCACCCGGGCGAAGGGCAGCTGTTCGTAGACGGTATCCACCTGCTTTGCCGCCATGTCTTGCAAACGGCTGGTTTCTTCGACATCCACATAGCGTACGGTGCGATGGGCGCGGATTTCACGGGGGCTGACGTCTCCTACCTGCAGGGTCACCTTATCCGGAACGAATCGCCCGGAGAAGACAAGACACAGCACCGCGATAGTGACCGTTGCGATGCCCAGTCGTTGCCAATCCCAGCGCGGAAGCACGCGGTGTCGCAGCCAGGAAAATACTGCGCGTAACCGTTGACGTTCGGTTCGTTTGCTCATCGGTTTGGTTGGCTCAGCTCCTTATGCCCTCTCAGGCGAGCAGGATACCACTTGCACGGCTGTCGCTAAACGGCTGGTAGAACATCGCGGTGCTGATGTGGCGAAAACGACTCTCTATTTCGAGCGCTGTTTACGCCTGCGCGCCGCTTCCTGTTTGCGGCGCTTGTCGCTCGGTTTCGTATAGTGCTCGTGCTCTTTATACTCTTTCAGGATGCCAGCGTTCTGCAGCTCCTTTTTGAAACGCTTTAAGGCACTATCCAGAGACTCGTTCGGTAAAACCTGTATCTGCGCCAAAGCAGATGCCTCCTTCACTGATAAAAGGTATCGGATGTTTTTCCTCACAAGATTATACCGGAGGAGGGAATAAAAAGCAACCAGCTATTTGTTGCTCGAAACAATATGTTCGGACATGGTGGAGTAGGACGCCTGTTCGCCAATGGCGAAGAAGAAGCCTAAAAGTCTGGGAAGTAGGGGGATCCGACGGTGATTGCTCTCTCTGCTTTGGCGCAGTCCAACGTACAGTGGTGGTGCACACACGCCCTGCATAACGTCTTCCGTGACACGCCGCCCGTTGAAACGCCGAAAGAGGTGGTCGTATCCGCTGCTCGCAATCAGCGCGTGGGAGCACAGGTGGTACTGAGAGCGCAGACCACTGTTCAGTTACAAAGCGTGCAGTGCTCGCCTCTGCGCAGGCAAGCCGGCGCAGGCGTGATTCCTGCCGCTGCTTTCCGTTACGCCTTCGTGGAGTATCACCGCGTGGGAAAGAACTCCACAGCCACCCCACAGGAGGAACTGGTGCGCAAAGCACCCGCCGACTTTCCCGATGGCTTGTTGGAGGAAACGAGTATTACCCTGCAACCCGCGCAGAATCAACCCGTCTACGTGCAGTGGCAAATTCCGGTCAACGCCCCAGCGGGCGACTACCGCGGAACAATCACTATACGGTTGCAAAACGGGCAGATAACCGTACCCGTACGGCTCACGGTCTACCATTTCACCTTCCCCAAACGCACCCGGTTGAAAGTGACCGTGTGGATGAACGATGGGGAGCTGGCGAAGCAACAGGGGGTAGAGTACCTCTCCGAGGCGTTCTGGCAGCTGCTGGAACGCACTGCCCGTCTGATGCGCCAGTACCACCACCACACATGGGTTCCGTGGGGAACTAATAAGGCGATACGCGGTGTGGACGGCAAACTACGCTACGACTTTAGCGTGCTCGACAGGTGGATCCAGACGTATCTCGATGCTGGTTTTGAGTTTATCGAACTGCAGCACGTGGGTGGGCGCGAGCATGGACAGTGGGAAGACAAAAACTTTGTTGCCTATCCGCTGCGTTGTGAGAACGAGGCGACGGGGCAAACCGAGTGGATTCCTGTGGAAGAGTGGCTGCCTGCTCTGCACGAACACCTGCGCCAGAAGGGTTGGTTGGACCGCTGTATGATACATGTAGCCGACGAGCCGATAGAGGTCAACGTCGCTTCCTGGAAGCAGCTCTCAGAGCGCGTGAAACGTCTTGCGCCCCAACTCAAGCGCGTCGATGCCATCCATGTTGCCGACCTCGATGGTTACCTGGAAGTATGGGTGCCTCAGCTGAACTTTCTGGAACAGTGGTTCCAGCAGTTTCAGCGTATCCAGAAGCGGGGAGCAGAGCTCTGGTTCTATGTCGCCTGGCTCCCCCAGGGTAAATACCCGAATCGTCTCATCGATTACCCCCTCATCAAGACGCGCGTCCTGCACTGGTTCAATCACTGGACGGATACAACAGGCTTCCTGCACTGGGGATATAACTTCTGGGGGCAGCCTTTCGACGAACAGCTTGCCCCCGGCGACAACTGGATTGTGTATCCGGGCAAGAGCGCGCCCCGTAGTAGTCTGCGCTACGAGGCGATGCGCGAAGGTATAGAAGATTATGAATACCTGTGCCTGCTGGAGGAGGCGGCAGAGCAAACCGCAAAGCGGCTTCGCCTTGCCGATTTCGACCCGAAGATGTGGACAAAAAACTACACCCGACTGGTGGTATCCGACTACGCTCGCTACACGCGAGACGCTGAAAAACTCTACAGGGTGAGAGATGCAGTGGCGCGAGCGATCACAGCATTGCAACACCGAACGCTGCCGGTGCTGGCCTGGTGCGCTTCGCGTACGAACAAGAGGCTCGTGATTCGCGGAGCGACCGTGGCAGGCACACAGGTGTCTGCGAACGGGGTCCGTACAGAGTCAGACCGCACTGGTCGCTTCGAACTCACGGTCAACTCCGAGCAGTATCTGATACCCCTGGAAGTGCAGCGGGGTAGGGAGCGCAATCAACTGTTGGTTGCCAATCCATAATGTGGTGATGTCGTAGCCGACCTTCCAGAATGACAAGCGGGTTGGAGGGCGAGGCTCCTGCCGAGCCATCGGGTTTGCATGGTCGCGACGGAGCGCGATCCTCCAGTGGTTGCCTACCCACATCTGGAGGGACGCACTCCGTTGCGTCCGCATTGGATTGTCAGGAGAATGTTGCCATGTACAGAAGGCTGGTTGCATCTCTTCTGTTGGCGCAACTGGCGACCTGTACCGTCGTCGCCGACCTCAAAGCCGATATCGACAAACTACTCCAGAACCCCGCGCTGGCGCACAGTATCACGGGGATTCTGGTGGTTTCGTTGAAGGACGGCAAGACGCTGTACGAGCAGAACGCTGACGTGATGCTGATACCCGCCTCTAACCAGAAATTGCTTGTCTCGGCAGCAGCCCTGCATCGTCTGGGGGCAGACTTTCGTTTTACCACGCGCCTGTGGGCAACGGGGGAGGTGGACTCGCAGGGCGTTTTGCAAGGCGACCTTATCCTGCAAGGTAGCGGCGACCCCACGCTTCTACTCAAAGATATCGAGGCGATGGCGGAGGCTGTGCAAAAGGCTGGTATCCGCGGTATCAACGGCTATTTGCTATATGACGAGAGCGCATTTGACGGCATCCGACGCGGCTGGGATTGGGCGTGGGATGATGAGCCGTACTATTACTCGCCCTGCCTCAGCGCGATTTGTGTGGAGCGTAATGCGGTGACTGTGTATGTTTCTCCGGGTGAAAATGTAGGCGACCCACCGCGCGTCCGTCTCTTTCCACCGACGGATTACCTGCTGGTGCGTAATGAGGCGACTACTTCTGCAGCGGGCACGCCTTCCACTATCTATGTCACCCGCGAGCACGCCCGCAATATCGCCGTCGTGCGTGGACAGATTCCTGTCGATGCCCGCGCTGATTCTGCAAGGCAGGCATTGTCGGTAGAGGAGCCGCCACGCTACGCGATGTGGTTGCTGCGCGAGGCGCTGCAGAGGAGAGCAATTAGCACACCCTATCGCACCGCCTTGCCAGAGCGTGTACCGGCGGGGGCGCGCCTGCTCTATACCCATACCTCGCCCCCATTGAGCGACATCTTGCCCCTGCTGAACAAGCCGAGCGATAACCTGATCGCCGAATGCCTGATGCGTGCGCTGGGCGTCGTGGCGCATCGTGAGGGAAGCGCAGCGGCGGGCGAGCGGGTGATGCTGGAGTTTCTCAAAGAAGCGGGCTTAAACCTGAACGCTCTGAATATCATCGACGGCTCCGGTCTGTCGAGGCGTAACCAGATAACAGCGCGTAACCTGGTGACTTTGCTCCGATACATGACTTCACATCCCCAGGCGAAGGCGTTCATCGAGTCGCTGCCCGTTGCAGGGATGGATGGCACCTTGCGCAATCGCATGGTGAACACCCCTGCGCAGGGTAAAGTGCGGGCTAAAACTGGCAGCCTGGGCAGAGTAAGCACCCTTGCAGGCTACCTTACCACCCAAACAGGGGAGGAGCTGGTATTTGCGCTCCTGATGAACAATTACAACGGCTCAGCGGCGACCGCTCGAGCGGTGCAGGATGCGATATTGGTGCGTTTGGTGCAGGGACCGTGACAGGTGGGTTGTTTGCTGGTACAAACAACCTTTGCTCGACCATTCAAATGATGGGCTACAATCTGCAGAACCCCGTTTTCGAATCCGTGCTGGCGGAATGGCTGTCGCCATAGCCCATGATAAACACACGCTCTATTTTGACAACGGAGGAGGTAGGGTATACTAACCACAGAGAATGCAGATACCAATATCCCGACCAAAACAGGGGGCACCAGCGGAGAGCAATCGTGTACGGGGACGTTCTCAGCGGATTTTTGCGGATGTATTTGTTCTGTCGGTTGCGTCGGTAGAGGAAGTGGATGACAACGCCGGTTATCCAGTGTACTACGCGCTTAAAGAGGGCGCTGAGGTATGAACGAGGAGGCAACTAGTGCTTTGTTAATTTGTGATTTCACGATTT